>LVWS01000043.1 GCA_002083365.1 Nitrospira sp. SG-bin1
CATTCCGCGCGGAGAATAAATCAGACCTTCCCTAAGTGAAAGGATCGTGATTCATCCTGCCATTCCGGAAGCCATCTTGGCCTTGCCGACGGCGATGCTGTTCGTACTCTATTACATAGTGGGCGATTTCGGAGCCTACTGGATTCATCGGCTTTTGCATCTCGCCCCTTTGTGGAGAATGCATAGATGGCACCATTCGCCAACCACCATGTACTGGTTGGCCGGCTATCGGACATCGCTTACTCAACTGGTCTTCTTCAACTTGCCATGGATGTTCGCATCTTCTTTATTCGGTATGGCCCCCTGGTGGATGTATCTGCTGGCCTTGTCTTCCCACATGGTGCTGAACGACTGGATGCATATGAACGTGACTTGGCGTTCGAATCGGCTGGAGTGGGTGCTGGTGACGCCGCGCTATCACCATATTCATCATAGCTGCGATCCGGCCCTCTATAACACCAACTTCGGCGTGACATTCAGTCTATGGGATCGTCTGTTTGGAACCTACACAGACCCGGACCAGGTCAAAGAACCCATCTCGTTCGGGATTGGGGAAAAGGTTCCTCTGGCCCGTCTCGTTGCGGGATTCTAACCGGCGAAGAGAAGTCACCGCTCCACATACCCGTCCACCTGAAAGACGGCGCGATCCTCTAAGCGAACCGCTGTCAGTTGCCGTCCCCACACACAGCCGCTGTCTAGTGCGAGGTGGCCGGGCTCCAGGTGAAGACCCAGGGCCGCCCAGTGGCCGGTGATGATCGTGGCGTCGCCACTGCGACGATGGGGGATGCGAAACCAGGGAGCGAACCCGTTAGGAGTTTTTTCAGGTGGGCCGGAAAAATCGGACAGTTCTCCGGTCGGCGTGCAGGTTCTGAGTCTGGTCAATACACGCGCAATACTTACCAGCCGGTCTATTCCCACGAGCGAAGGGGTCCACTGCGGCGCCGGACCGGAAAAAAGCTCTTGGAGAAAGGTTCGATAGGTGGGGCCGGACAATACAGCCTCTACGTCTTCCGCATATTGCACAGTGTCCGCGATCGTCCATTGCGGCAGTAGTCCCGCGTGGACCATGAGGAAACCGTTCTCGTGGTGATGCAGCGGCTGTTGACGGAGCCAAGCGAGTAGTTCGTGCCGATCAGGAGCTGCCAGCACATCCTGGATCGTATCTTTCGGTCGTAGCGGCACGATTCCTTCTGCAACAGCGAGCAGAAACACGTCGTGGTTGCCGAGCACTGTGCGCGCGGAGCCGTCGAGTGTCTTCACATAGCGGAGGACTTCGAGCGAGTCCGGCCCTCGATTGATCAGATCGCCGACGAACCAGAGACGATCCTTGGCCGGATCGAATCGGATCCGCCGTACGAGACGTTGCAAGGCATCGTGACATCCCTGCACATCACCGATTGCGTATGTCGCCATGGACTGACTTGGCCTCCGTCTGTTTTAGCATCTGGAGGTGAAGGGGAAAGGAAGTGCGGTTCTTGAATTTATCAGCTTTGCTGCGGATCGCCTATGGATACTTCGCTTCGATCTTGCTCGACAGGCCTCCGCGTGCGGTGAATGTACCGGTGACCGATGCCCAGACGGGACGGCAGGCTTTGACAATATCGTGAAGGATCCTGTTGACGGCGTTTTCGTAAAAAATACCGAGATTGCGGTAGGCGTGGATGTACATCTTGAGCGCTTTGAGCTCGAGACATTCTTTGTCGGGCATGTAGTGCAGGGTAATGGTTCCGAAGTCCGGCAAATTGGTCTTTGGGCAGATGGCCGTATATTCTGGAATCTCGATCGTGATCTCGTAGCCCTTGTACTGGTTCGGGAACGTTTCAATCTCAGGCAACGGAGAATGAATTCCGCTCTTTGCATGCCGTTCATTGTAACCAAGCGTAGTCGTTCGCCCGTTCCTGTTCACCGTTTTACCCTTCACCATCTACCTCTATCTCTTACATTCACTATTCAGACTTGTTTCATCCATTCAGTTTGGCCGAGTTTCTCCAGTTCGATGTAGAGCGACACCCATGGACACTTCATCTCAGGATAGACCTCACAAAGTCCACCTTTGCGGACCCCTCCGCAGGGACCGTGTGCCATGAATTTCGGACATTCAGCCTTGACTGAATTGTCGGGAATCGGCGGACGTTTATGGACGCCTCCGACATGGATACCGGCATCATCTTCACCCGGGATAAGAACGCGTAATGGCATGATGTGCAGTGTAAACGGAATGCAGTGGATCAGCAATGTCTAAACGTGACATGACGCATAGGAAGTTTAAAAAGGTGTCCTCACTTATTGGGCCGTTTGGGGCGAATGGCCTATCTTGCTGGCTGAATCTAGGCCTTCTTTTGGATATCTTGGGCCATCTTAGAAGTTGCTTTGATTTTCATGGCGTTATACTATCAAAGAAAGTTCGTTAAAAAATCCCGAAAGGAGTCAGTAGGGAGTCTGTGTAAGGAGTCTGTATGTTGGGTATGTGGGGATAGCTTCAGGGCGAGAAAAGGACCGGCAAAGATTGACAGTCTTTTTTCCGCTTTGCTAGGATGCCCGAGGTTAGGTGACCATTTAAGTAGTCCAAATCTCCAAGCCCCCAAGTTTTTTCGATGCATGTCGGTCGTGTGAAAAAATATGAGCAGCGGTCGCCCGTTGCCAACGATATAAGGGAGGTGCCGGATGAGTCTTGATTATGTCAAATTTTCCAATGGATTCGAGAAGTTTATGCCAAAGGAATATCGAGACATGGTGGAACATGGGCCCTTTGGGAAAAAGGTCACTGTTTCCCAAATGGGAAGTTTCAAGGAAGTGTTGGAAGAGCATCCGATGTGTGCCGGTTGCGCGATGACACTCTTCATTCGACTCGCCATGATCGCATTTCCCAATCCCGAAGACACCATTACGGTCGGCACTGCTGGTTGTGGTCGACTTGCCATCTCTCAGGCTGCAATTCCCTTTGTCTACGGCAACTACGGCGATCAGAATGGAGTCGCGAGCGGTCTGTCCCGAGGTCTCCGTCTTCGCTTCGGCGACAAGCCGAAGGACGTGGTTGTGATGGCTGGAGACGGTGGAACGGCGGACATTGGATTTCAACAGGTGCTCCATTCCTGGTTCCGAAAAGAGCGGTTCACGACGATCATGTTGGACAACGAGGTCTATGGCAACACCGGCGGCCAGGAGAGCGGTATGACCAACCGCGGCGCCGTACTCAAGATGGCACCGCTCGGTAAAAAGTTCGAGAAAATGGACATGGTGCAGATGGCGAAAGTTGCCGGGTGTGCCTATGTCGCCACGGTAGTGCCGAACAACCCGCGCCGTGTGGAAAGCGTCATCAAGAAAGCCGTGTTGATCGCGCGCGAGGTTGGATCGACCTATATACAAGCCTACACGTCGTGCAATATCGAATATGCCATTCCGACCGACAAGGTCATGGAAGATGCGAAGACGGTCGAGAACGACCGGTATCAGTTCACGGAATATGTCAGCGAAGAAGCCAAGCAATACCTCACCGAGCGCTACGGGTATAAGGAGTTTCTTGCCAAGCCCGCTGCTGCCATTCCGAGCAAGGCCTAAGCACTCACGAGGGGGAGGTTAATCATGGCAAAACGTTTCAATATTCGAATGGCGGGTGTCGGTGGGCAGGGTGTCGTCACTGGTTCACATATTCTCAGCACGGCCGTCATCAATGCCGGCGGAGAAAGTACGATCGTACCGTTCTATGGATCGGAGAAGCGGATGGCGCCGGTCGAGAGCTACGTCCGGGTCTCGGATGAGCCGATTTATGAAATTGGCGAAATTACTTTTCCGCATATCATCATCATCTTTCATCCGCAGGTCATTACGCACGGCAAGTCTTACACGATGCCGTTCTACTTTGGCCTGAAGGAAGATGGGATTGCCTTGATCAATAACGATGGGCCGATGAACCTCCACAGAGATCAGGCGCGTGAGCTGCAAGAGCGTCGCGCGAAACTCTATTACTTTCCCGCGACGAAGATTTCATTGGAAGTCGCAGGTATGGATCTCGCCACGAACATGGCGCTCATGGGCTGTATTGGCGCAATTACGGGTTTGACCAGTATGGCCGGGCTGGATCAGGCGGTGAAAGATCGGTTCCTCGGCAAAGGGTTCGTGGTGTCCGGCGGAACCGCTGCGCTCGACAGCGTTGTGGAGCGAAAGTTCAAGAAGAAACAGGAACTGATCGAGAAAAACGTGGCTGTCATGCGGGCGGGATGGAACTATGCCGTCGACCATGGGTGGGCCTCAGCCGACGTCAAGCGTGCGGAAGAGCCGGTGGCAACGGCCACCGCGTAGTCGAGCCACATAAGGAGTTTTTATGTACCTCGTAGCCGATATCAGTGTTGAAATCTGTGCTGCAAAGAGCTGTAAGCTCTGTACGCAATATTGCCCGGAGGCCAATACGATTCAGTACAGCGACGAACTGGGCAAGGATAAGGGATTCAAATACGGCTCGGCCTACGTGGCAGTGGATCGCTGCAAGGGCTGCGCGCAATGCGTGTGGGTCTGCGACAACATGGCCAAGAACAACGCCATCAAGATGATCATGATCGATCAGTTACCGAAGGCGGCTCTGACAGAGAACATCACCTATGGTGAAAAGAGCACGACGGCCGTTTTGGCCAGTCCGGTCGTCGGATAAGTATCGAGGAAAGGGGAAGGGCGTGGCAACAACACAGGATACTAGAGAGCGCATCATCGTACCCGGGCCTGCGGGCTTCCATCCTCCGTCAGCCGCGCAATTGGGTGTGTCACTACCGGATCCTGGGCAGGGTTTGTTTTATGGGTTACTGGAGCCGAATGAAGAAGTCGTCATTGAAGAGATGGCGCGGAAAATGCTGACGAGTCCGAACGCGACTCTCTTCCCAGGACCGCTGTTGCTCTGGGCTTGGAACGACCATGCCGTGGAAAAAGCAAAAGCGACATTGGAAATCGCCGCGCAAATTCCGGAAGTCATGATCATTCCAATGCCGGATTATCGGCCCAAGTATCCGAAGATCGATCCCGAAGAAGTCATCAACCCCAATCATCCCAACCTCACGATTTGGGGCAATAAGATCGAAGCCTGCATCTTCATCGGTGTGCATTGTCACTACGCGAATTTGACCCTCAAGATGATCCGAGCGGGGACGAATTGCTGCACCATGGCAATTTGCGCCGAGCAGGGCCATGAGGATGCGATGCTCACCATTCGCGATTCAGATACGGCCAAATTGAAGCGTGTTGCTCAAATCTTCAAGCGGGTACGTGAACAAATGGGCATCAAATTACCGGAAAACGGTGAGAACGTGCGCTTTACCGGAACGCAATCAAAAGTGCATGGCGGAAAGACCCATACCAATCCGATGGCCTTTGTCCCGACACCGGGGGGGGCCGGCAGCGCGGCGATGTTCGGTCATTCAGCAGAACAGATGAAGCGAGAAGGGTAGGTTGAGCGCACAGCTCACCATCTTTATAGAGGTGAAACCATGAGCGAGACCGAAGTCAAAACCAATCCACAAGGCGATCCGATCACCAGCGTCGCGGTGCCAAAGTCGGATGGGAAAAAAGATCCCCATGGCGAAGCGAAAAGGCAGCGGGTGGTGACGCCGGAATATATGTTTCACGAGGCGCCTCGGACAAAAGAGTTCATTACAGGCAGCGAAGCGGCAAAGGAGGCGATCCGCCGTTCGAATGTGGACTTGGCCATCGCCTATCCGATCACGCCGCAGAGCGAAACCATGCAGCTCGTCGGAGTACTCTACGGCGAAGGGTACGTGAAAGAATACTACCGTGGCGAAGAAGAGGTGGGCGTGATGGCGGCGATTGCCGGTGGATCGCGCTCGGGTGTCCGATGTTATACGGCCACGGCCGGACCCGGTACGCTGCGCGGTCTGGAAGGGATTGCCTCTTGGCCGGGCCACCGTCTTCCGGTCGTCGCCATGTTTACCTGCCGCGTGGTCAATGCGCCGCTGGCCATTCAACCGGACAACATCGAAGTGTCCTACCTGCTCAACTGCGGCATGATTGTGTTCCACGCCGAAAATCAGCAGGATATGTTCGACTTTACGATGGCCGGTTTCACGATTAGCGAAAAGAATGACGTGACATTGCCGGTAGGGGTCTGCTGCGACGGCTTCTTTGTAACGCATGCCCGTGGTTATGTGCGCATGCAGGATCGTGGCATCAAGTTGCCGCCGCGAGAAGCTTGGCGCGGAGCTGTTCCGGTGCTCGATGCAGAAAATCCTCCCGCTCGTCTGTCCCGCGATGCGCCGGTCCAGAAATCAAATTTCATGGCGTACAACATTCACGCCGTCTGGCAACAGGAAGTCTGGGCGGCAGTCGAGCGCTCGCGCAAATACATCGATCGGTATCTGGGCGGATTGCTCACGGCAGAGAATGTCGACGATGCCGAAGTGATCATCATTGCGTCCGGCAGCGCTGCCGCGCAATCGCGCGAAGCGGTTCGTCTCTGCAAGGAAAAGGGCATGAAGGTCGGATTGATCAAAGTCCGGTCCCTCCGTCCGTTCCCGACGAAGGAACTCCGTCAGTTGTGCGGCAAGGCCAAGCTGATCGTAGTCCCTGAATTCAATTACGTCGGTTGGTTGGCGAAGGAAGTGGCGACCGCCATCTACGGGTTCTCCAACGCAAAAATCATCGGCGGCCCGCGCGTGTATGGTGGTCAGTCGATGCCGGTGGAATTGATCGTGGATGAGGTTGAATCCGGTGTGAGCGGAAAGAAGTCTACCAACGTTGCGATGTCGCAGATCATGGGGGGCGTCGTCAATCAGGACGAGGTCGCCCACTTCATGCGCAGCATCTGAGTCAGCATATTCTCGTGAATGAAATAAAGAGCCTGTCCGGGAGACCGGACAGGCTCTTTTGCTTTGGCCGCCGCGTGGCCCGTCATCCGTGAAACGATCCCGCAAGCATTGCAACGGACGCTTCACGAGATACGAGTACCGTCGTTACCCTTGAATTTCATCCTCTATCATTTCTTCGCTGGCCGGCATGCCGTAGGCCACATACTTCGCGTATGAGAGATAAATTGAGGCACTATCAGTCATCGCCTTCGAGCCGGCCGTCAGGCGGACGACCTTGTCGGAGCCGGGCGGTTCCACGTTCTGTAACATCGTGACATGGTCGTGCAAGAGCCTGATATAGCGTTCTACGGCTGATTCGACGTCTTTATAGGCTTTCAGGATGTCATCCGTCATGGTTGTCCTCCGCAATAAGCAGAGCATACACTACCGGAATGCGACCCCACAACGCTACGGTCTCGCCGATATTGCTTCGTGTGATCCATGAGACGGTCGAGAGGGACGGTCTTTCACAGGGGAATTTGACACAGAGGGTACTCGAACTGTCTCGGCGTTTCACTACAAAGCGGGACTCCCTCACGCACACTTATCTGGACGATCCGCAATGTGCGGCTGCCTATCTTCAGTACTTTCTGCCGGTCAATCTTGCAAAAGTTCAGACTTTGCTGAATGAGATGCCGACACCTGAGGTAGGTCAGCGGTTCTCCGTTCTGGATATTGGATCCGGCCCGGGGACCGGCGCCTTGGCCGTCCTCGATTGGTGGTATCAGCAAGAGCCGTCCTATACCTTGTCAGTAACCGCTGTCGATGCTTCCATGATGTCCCTCAGACAAGCTGAACAGGTATGGGAACGATATTGTCAGGCGGCAGATATCCGGAACGCGAGCTTCGGGAAGTATGAGGAGGACTTAGAAAAACGAGTATGGATGGAACCGATCCGGCCGAAAGGGCCGTTTGATCTCGTTATTCTGGCCAATTGCTTGAATGAGATCCATGCAGGTGAGACTGATCCGATCGACGCCCGAACGGGCTTAGTAAAGGACTGTTTGTCGATGCTCGCCGTGCACGGCACGATGATAATCGTAGAGCCCGCCTTACGTGAAACTTCCCGATCACTGCACCACGTGCGCGACAGACTCCTTCAAGAAAAGCACTGCACCATCTATAGCCCCTGTCTCCATGAGGGAAGTTGTCCCGCATTGGTGAAGCCCGATGATTGGTGCCATGAAGAGCGGGCTTGGCAACCGCCAATGTCGATTCAGGAAATCGATAGAGCGGTCGGCTTCATCAAAGACGCCCTGAAGTTTTCCTATCTGTTGCTTCGAAAGGATGGCAAGACTATCGTCGGCCGACAGTCACACATCTATCGAGTGGTCAGCGAACTACGAGAACTGAAAGGAGAGAAGCGGGCATGGCTCTGCAATGAACAAGGCAGGCAGGAAGTGGGCCGGCAGGATCGTCTTGCCTCTCCTCAAAACGAAGCCTTCGATCAGTGGCATCGCGGGGCGATCGTGCAGATCGAAGAGATCGTCCACAAGGAACGGAGGGGAAAGGTGTCGGCGTTGGGACGGATCGAGCGGGATGCAAAGGTACAATTCATTCGTTCCGTTTAAGGTATCATTGATGCGAGGTTTGGTATGGCTATACAAAGGATTTCGGAAGGTCCGGCCAACTCATCCTCGAGAGATGTTGCGCGAGGACTTCCTGCCGGGCTATAAGCTGACCGTATCAGGATTTGCCAAGGCCATCGGAGTGTCGCGCCAGACGGTGAATGAAGTGCTTCGGAGCCCAGAAATGGTGCTGCGGCTCTCTCGTTTGTTCAGCATCAGCCCGGAGTTTTGGTTGAACGCCAGAGAGCGATTGATCTGTGGGAAGCAGCAAAGCAAGCTAAGGGCAGAATCAACCGCAAATCTCCGCTGACGATTGCTTGAAAGACTCGCCAAGCGATGGGGTATAGAAGCGACGCGTCAATGACGTTTCTCATTAGCGCTGAGCGGTCTTGCACCAAAACGTGAGTGTGAAGTTGCCCAAACAACGCCAAAAGCAGCTTCACAGTACCAAACTGGCGGTGTGAGAAGGGTGCACTGAAAGTGAATTCGGCTATGACTAGATACGCAGTGATCACCGCCCTAATTGTCGCATGCTGCGAACCGAATCCAGCGTACAGCGTGGACTGTGATGTGCCTAAAGCAAGAATAGGGACCGTTAGCGCGGTCGAAAGAGTCCAAACGAACAGCACCCTTGTTCATTTGACGAAGGTCCAGTCGCTCGACTTAGCAGCGTATATCGGACGGTCAGTGAACATTGATCTGAAAGCAGGCGTTGCAAAAGCCTATGCAAATGATCCATCGGGAAAGAGGGCGTGGGACGATCATGTCTCCATTGGCCCCGAACAAAGCGCTCTCATCGAGCTTCAGGTTGGGGATATCCTCATCCTGGATTCGACAAGCTGCTACCATATCGATAGCGAGGTAGAGATCCGCACCGGTCAAGGCGAGTTGAAGCATCTAATAACCCGTGACTATTTGCATGGCGTCTATCTGCACGATGATACACGCATTGACCTTAGAGAGGGAGCCATTGTCGAGTGCAACATTCTTCATATCCTCGAACGGAAAGTCGAGTGGGGAGCTGGATACTGCCTCGCCAACGTCCGGGTATTTGTCGATGGGAAACTTCATACGCTGGGGCCCGGTGAGTCGTTTGTCCCTTCCGGGACGTCGTTTCGGAGAATCAGTATAGTGGAGATAAGAGCGGAAAAAGGCTCTTCAGAAAAGTCTTTTGGTCCATATGACTATGCCGATATCGTTATCAGCTTTGCTAACTCGGAAACATCCAGGAGAGGTAATGTTTTGCCGTCAGCGCCATTTGGCGAACCAGCCGCTATGACGGCCACAGCCGAACTGAAAAGTCTAATGTCGAAGAATGGCTCAATTACTTTCCGATCCGGGGACGGGAATAGGCAGGTAGACGAGTGGGAGATGACGTTTTTCCCGGATCACACTGTCAATATGACGTACTACGGGTATGACGTGGTCAAATACGAGGGAACCTATCGCATGAGCTCAACCGGCGAGATTAAGACCACGTTTGAGAATATGAGATATCAATGGCCAGGCAGCATGTTGCTTGATAGAGATTCCAAATCCCTTCTGCTCAATCAAAAAGAAGGCACTCAAGACTATTGGCCTTTCCGACCAGTATATCGAAGGCCAATGATGACGGAACCTTCGTCAAGGTCCCATCCTTAGTGTGACTGGCACCACGTAATTTGTCACGGTTCACTCCAGAGCTTTTTTGAGCTGTTCGAGTTCCATTGGCGCAGTCAACAAATGGAATACGTTGCACAGCCGAGCAATGACGAACCCTTCGGGCACACCTCGCTGGAGCCTTCAAATACTTCAAGATCGTCTGAGCAAGAGCAAGACGGCCAGCGCCGCTGTGTTGAATCGTATTGTCTTGAACTGAAAGCTAACGGCTGATAGCTGTAAGCTTGTTACGCTAGTCCGCTTCCGGCTCTGAACTGCCGTGCTGGTGGGACACCTTATCTTCTTCGAAGAGATCGGCCATTTCCTCGGCCATCACAGCATCATCATCCTGAATGGCGATGAGAGGGATCTCTTTTCTCGCCTTGGGTTTTTCGTCTGGTGAGGGGACTTCCTTTTTGACGTTGTCAGACATGGGTGCAGTATACACTAAACACTCAAACGCAGGCGGATTTATTCAAAGGCCTCTAACGAAGAACGCTCAACAAATTGTCGATTACAACCCTGACATGTGACGAAGTAATAGGCATCCCGCACAGAGACTGTCGCTCGAAAATCAAGACTCACGCCGCGATGATTGCAGGCGGTGCACGAAATCTCCCGTAATCGCAGCGGCACATCCGGCTGCGTCCGCAGATAAAACTCCATATCGGTATAGACCGGAAACGTGTAAAAACACTTCTTACAGATGCCTCGCCAATCGCCGTCGGCTCCCATGAACCGTTCATCGATCGCGAAACTGGATTGTTTGCAGACCGCGCATTGCACCGTATTCAGACGACGTTCGACTTCTTGCTGGGTCATCGTGACCATATCGCGAGTATAGCGGCCCGAGAATTGAAAGCGCAAGCGGACCGCCGGCCGAACACAGATCGCTTGACGCCCATCAGCGTCGCGATATACTGACAGCGCAATGCATGTGATTACGGAAAATCTCCTGGTCGGGAGCATCGATGATGCGCAGGAACCGCCTGAGGCGATCGAGGCGCTTCTGCTGGTGGCAGAGGAGTTTTCCCTTACACCGGCGGGGTGGGTGGATTATCATCGAATCCCGTTTCGAGAGTTTGCCAAGGCCGATCCGCATAAGTTGATGGAAGCGGTGCAGTGGCTTGAACCACGCGCGCCAAAAGGTCGAACGCTGGTCTGTTGCCGAGCGGGCATGGGGCGCTCCGTTTCGGTGATTATGGCCTATCTGTGTTGTGTGGAAGGCCGGACCTACGATGAGGTCCTAAAGTTGGTCATGGCTCGACGCCCGGGAGCCATGCCGCTGCCTAATCTGCAAGTCGCGATCGAGCAAGTCCGCCAACTCCGGCGCGCCGCGTAGCAGGTTGTTGAGAAAGTCCTCCCGTTTCGTTCTCACGTTACTCAGACAAAGATAGCGACTCGGCTTCTAAGATACCGGGCGCTCGTGGGACACTGCCGCTCTCGAAGACACCGCCGCCTCCCGACTCGGCGGGCGTCCATAGGCGTGACGCTCATTATTCTTCGCGTCGCGGACCTTGCCTTTCCTCCATTCTCATGGCGTAATGGAGTGCCACGCCAGCGTCCACCCAGGAATGAGTTATGCCGGAGCTTCCGGAAGCAGAAGTCGTCGCTCGACAGATCCGTTCGCGCCTCCTTGGAGCGCAGTTGAGGGATGTGTGGATCGGGCGTGAGGATATCGTTCGCGAAGGGTATTCCGCCCGATTGTGGTATCAAGGCGTCACGTTGCGGTCGGTCGAGCGATACGGCAAGAGCATCGCCCTTGAATGTGTCAATGATCAGACCAGTCGCTATGTCGTGGCTGAACTCGGGATGACCGGCCTTCTGCTGTTCCGGTCCACCCCGACGAAGCATCCGCAGCATGTGCATGCCCGGTTGATGTTCGAGGGGGCGAGTGAGCCGGAATTACGGTACTGGAATCCTCGCCGGTTCGGGCGGCTTTCGCTCTTGGACAAAACGGGACTTGAGCGATACCTGGCTCGGCGGTTCGGGATCGACCCGCTGCTCGTGTCGCAGCAGGACTTTGTCAGATTGTTGCACGAGCGACGTGGCCGGCTCAAATCACTCTTGATGCATCAGCAAGTCATTGCCGGCATCGGAAATATCTACGCCAATGAGATTCTCTTCAGGGCCCGTTTACATCCCCAGATTCCAGTCAGCAGACTGTCGGTGGACAGGGTGGAAAAACTTTACCACATCATGCGAGAAGTCCTTCGTGAGGCGATCGCCTGTGGGGGATCGAGCGTGCGAGACTTTTTTGCCCCTGATGGAACCGAAGGACAGTATAAGCGGCGGCATCTGGTTTATGGAAAAGGGAGTCGTCCCTGCCCCAATCAGTGCGGTGGAGTGATTCGACGTGTTCACAGCGAGCGAA
This sequence comes from Nitrospira sp. SG-bin1, assembly GCA_002083365.1. Lineage (NCBI taxonomy): Bacteria > Pseudomonadati > Nitrospirota > Nitrospiria > Nitrospirales > Nitrospiraceae > Nitrospira > Nitrospira sp. SG-bin1. The sequence goes on from LVWS01000043.1 coordinate 12,426, forward strand.
GCTCATATTTTTGTCCCCGCTGTCAGTCCAGCCGGGCCGGAGGATAGCTTCCCCAGAAAATTCCTATTTTTTATGGGTTTAGAGAGAAAGTGAACCGTGGAATTTGATGCTAGGTCTTTTGAACCCTCATTGCTTAGTTCCTCTGGCTTCTTGAGTCATCCTGTCGATTTCCGCTAGAATCCTGCTCCCCTATTGGCTGAGTTCACGACGAAGGAGAATTCGTATGGCAAAGGTGTTGGAAGGCCCCGGCATGGGGTTGATGAAGAAGTGGGGCATTCATACCCCCAACTATGTCGTTGTCACTTCCGCAGACGAACTTGCCAAGCTTGGGCAAGTCAATGACTGGATGAAGACCTCCAAGCTGGTGGCGAAAGCGCATGAAGCGTTAGGCTCTCGCTTCAAGTTGGGATTGGTCAAGGTGGGGCTTGACCTCAGCGGGGCCGTCAGTGCCACGAAGGAAATGATCGGTCGCCAGGTCGGCAGCATTACCGTCACGCAGGTCATCATCTCCGAAATGATCCCGCATAAGGAAGAATATTATTGCGCGGTGAAGTCAACCCGTGAAGGTACCGAGATCCTCGTCGCCAACTGTGGCGGCATCGAAGTGGAATCGAACTGGGATCGCGTCAAACGCCTCTCCCTGGAGGTCGGACAGCAGCCGACGCCGGAAGCCTTGGAGCGGTTGGCGAAGGACGCAGGCTTCTCGGGTGGCCTGACGAAGAAGATGGCTGATTTTGCGGGCAAGATGTTCATCTGTTTCGATAATGAAGATGCGCAGTATCTGGAGGTGAATCCCGTCGTGACACGCGAGAGCGACGGCGAATTGGTCGCCCTCGATGCCGTGACCTTGCTGGACGGTGACGCCAAGTTCCGCCATCCTGATTGGAACTTCCAGTTTGCGGCCGAATTCGGCCGTGCCTACAGCAAGGATGAAATGGAAGTCATGGCGGTCGACAGTAAAATCAAGGGGTCCGTTAAGTTCATCGAGATCCCAGGCGGCGATACGGCGATGCTTCCCGCCGGCGGCGGAGCCAGCGTCTACTACTCCGATGCGGTCGTGGCGCGGGGCGGCAAGTTGGCGAACTACGCCGAGTATTCTGGCGATCCCCCGGATTGGGCGGTGGAGGTGCTGACGGAAAAGATCTGCTCCTTACCCGGTATTAAAAACATCATCGTCGGCGGCGCGATTGCTAATTTCACCGACGTGAAGAAGACATTTGGCGGCATCATCAACGGATTCCGCAAAGCGAAGGGCGACGGGAAACTGAAGGGCGTGAAGATCTGGGTGCGGCGCGGTGGGCCCCGCGAAAAAGAAGGGCTGGACGCGATGCGCGCGCTGAAGGACGAAGGCTTCGACATCAACGTCTTCGATCGATACACCCCGCTGACGGATATCGTCGACAAGGCGCTGCAAAAATAAAAGAGCTATCGCTATTAGTCATCGGCTGTCGGCTGAATGCCGACCGCTGAAGGCTTCACTGTTGGAGGATTTTCGATGAGTATTCTGGCAAATAAAGACACCCGCGTCGTGATTCAAGGGGGTGCCGCCGGTGTCAATGCGGCCCGCCGTATGGCCGAGTTTTGCTACCTGATCAAGCGCCCGCTGAACGTCGAAGCCTTTGTCTATCCGCCTGACGCCGGCAAGACCAACGAAATTCCCTACGGCAGCGGGCTCATCGCCATCCCGGTCTACAAGACCATCGCGGAAGCGACGAAGAGCCATCCGACCATCAACACCAGCCTGGTCTATATCGGAGCGGACCGTGCAATGAAAGGCGGCATGGAAGCGCTGGACGATCCCCACATCAAAGTGGTGTCCATGATCACCGAGGGTGTCCCGGAGAAGGACGCGAAGCTGCTCGGCGCCCATGCACGGAAGCTCGGCAAGGTGTTCAACGGCCCCTCTTCGATCGGCATCATTTCGGCCGGGGCCTGTCGGTTGGGTGTGATCGGCGGCGCATTCGACAACCTCGTGCTGTCCAAGCTCTATCGAGAAGGGTCGTTCGGCGTCATTACCAAGTCCGGCGGGCTCTCTAATGAAATCATCTGGATTTGCTCGCAGTTCGCCGACGGGATCACGACGGCGATCGGCATCGGCGGCGATGCCTATCCCGGTACCGATTATGTGAGTTATCTCGAAATGTTCGAGAACGATCCGCAAACCAGGGCGGTCGTGATCGTCGGCGAGATGGGCGGCGATCTCGAAGAGCGGGCGGCCGAGTGGTACGGCGCGAAAAAGCGGCGGGTCAAGCTCATCGGTGTGGTCTCCGGCTTCTGCCAGGAGAGCTTGCCGAAGGGCATGAAGTTCGGCCACGCCGGAGCCAAAGAGGGCATGAAAGGCGAAGGGTCGGCTCGATCCAAGTCCGATGCCCTGAAGAAAGCGGGTGCGATTGTACCCCCCACTTTTGGTGCCTTGGGCCCTGCCATCAAGGAAACGTATCAGGAATTGTTGAAGTCCGGACAGGTCAAGGAAATCATCGAGCCGACCAGTCTGCCGAAGCTTCCCAAGACCGTCGAAGAAGCGATGAAGGCCGACGAGGTGATCGCCGCGCCATTGATTCGTACCACCATCAGCGACGACCGCGGCGACGAACCCTGTTATGACGGATACCCGGCTTCCGAACTCATCAACAAGGGCTACGAAATTCCACACGTCATTGGCTTGCTGTGGGATAAACGTCTCATCTCGAAACAGGAAGCGGAAATCATCAAGCGCATCATCATCCTCTCCGCCGATCATGGGCCCTGCGTGAGCGGTGCCTATGCGACGATTCTGGCGGCCTGCGCCGGGATCGGCTTATCACAAGCAGTGGCGGCCGGCTTGATCATGATCGGTCCGCGCTTCGGCGGCGCCGTCACAGATGCCGGTCGCTGGTTCAAGTATGCGGTCGACAATAAGATGACGGTCGACGACTTTCTCGTCTACATGAAGAAAAACGTCGGGCCTGTGCCCGGCATCGGTCATCGAGTGAAAAGTTTGCGGAATCCGGATAAACGAGTGAAGGAACTCGTGGGGTACGTGAAGAGTTTGAATATCAAGACACCCTGTCTTGATTTCGCCTTGCAGGTCGAGCAGGTGACGGCAGCGAAGAAAGACAATCTGATTCTGAACGTGGACGGCACGATGGCGGCCGTGCTGGTCGATTTGGGCTTCCCAATCGACAGTTTGAACGGCTTCTTCATTCTGTCGCGCACGATCGGCTTAATCGGCCATTGGGTCGATCAGAAGCGGCAAGACAGCCGCTTGATTCGGTTGTTCGATTACCTGGTGAACTATGCGGCGCCCAAACGGCGTGAGGTCCCGCCGTTGAAATAGGCCCGCGAAGTGCCACCGCTGAAATAATTGCGGGAGGTTCCGCCGCCTTCTGAGTGGTGGAGCACGCCGCCCTAACTGAAGGCTGGTGATGGAGCGTGGTCCGGGAGAGCGACTCCCTGGCTCCTGGCTCCTAGTCCCACGCCCGTTCGTAAGGAGATCGCAATGTCACTCGAGCTCGCGAAGAAACTCTACGCCAAGATGCCGGAGGTCTTTGAGAAGGCCAGAAAGAAATTCGGCCGACCGTTGACGCTGGCGGAAAAGATTCTCGTCTCGCACGCGGACAACTTTGATACTCAGCAGTGGGAGCGCGGCAAAGCCATGTTGTCGCTCCGCCCCGACCGCGTGGCGATGCAGGATGCGACGGCGCAGATGGCGATGTTGCAGTTCATGCAGGCCGGCAAGAGGAAAGCCGCCGTGCCGAGCACGATCCACTGCGACCACTTGATTCGCGCCGAAATGGGTTCCGAAAAAGATCTGCTCCGCGCCATGGACGAGAACAAGGAAGTCTATAACTTCCTGGCCTCCGCCGCGAAGAAGTACGGTATCGGTTTCTGGAAGCCGGGCGCCGGCATCATTCACCAAGTCGTGCTGGAGAACTATGCGTTTCCGGGCGGTTTGATCATCGGGACCGACTCTCATACGCCGAACGGCGGCGGGTTGGGGATGTTGGCGATCGGCGTCGGAGGAGCGGATGCCGGCGAAGTGATGGCCGGGTTGCCGTGGGAAGTGCTCCATCCGAAGTTGATCGGGGTGAAACTGACCGGCAAGTTGAACGGCTGGGCCTCGCCGAAAGACGTGATTCTCTACCTCTGCGGCTTGCTCACGGTGAAAGGCGGCACGAACAAGATCGTCGAATACTTCGGCCCCGGTGCGGAGACCATCAGCGCGACCGGTAAGGGCACCATCTGCAATATGGGTGCGGAGTTGGGCGCCACCACGTCGGTGTTCCCATTCGATCAGAAAATGGTCGACTATTTGAATATCACGGATCGGGGTGAGTGGGCGAAATTGGCCCAGGCCAACAAGGCGTTGCTGACCGCCGATCCGGAAGTGAGTCAGTCCCCTGAGAAGTACTATGATCAGATCGTCGAAATCGATCTCTCGAAGCTGGAGCCGCATGTGGTCGGTCCCCATACGCCGGACTTGGCTCGACCGATTTCAAAACTGAGAGCAGAGGCCCAGGAGAAGGGCTATCCGGTCGAACTGAAAGCGGCCTTGATTGGAAGCTGCACCAATTCATCCTATGAAGACATCAGCCGCTCGGCCCATGTGGCGCGGCAAGCCTTGAAGGCCGGTTTGAAGGCGAAGGCCTCGTTCTTGATTTCCCCGGGGTCTGAACGCATTTATCACACGATGAAGCGTGACGGATTCTTGGAGACGTTCGAGCAACTTGGCGGGACCGTGTTGTCGAATTCCTGCGGACCCTGTATCGGTCAGTGGAAGCGGGCAGACGGGGTGAAAGGCAAAGCGGATTCGATCGTCAGCTCCTTCAACAGGAATTTCCCGGGCCGTAATGATGGCATTAACGAAACGCTCTCTTTCCTGGCGAGTCCGGAAGTGGTGACGGCCTATGCGATCACCGGTGATCTTGGGTTTGACCCGGTCCATCAGCCGGTCAAAGGCGCGGATGGCAAGGAGTTCAAGCTCCAACCGCCGGTGGGTGAGGAGTTGCCGGCCAAGGGTTTTGCGAAAGGTGAAGAGGGCTACGTGGCGCCAGCCGACAATGGCGATGTACTCACCGTCGATATTCCGCCGACCAGCGAACGGTTGCAACTCTTGCAGCCGTTCCCGAAGTGGGACGGGAAGGATTTCGAGAAGCTCCCGCTCTTGATCAAGACCAAGGGCAAGACCACGACCGACCACATTTCCCCGGCCGGTCCCTGGCTCAAGTTCCGCGGCCACTTGGACAGGATCAGCGACAACATGTTCCTCGGCGCCAACAGCGCCTTTGCCTCGGAGCCGGGCAAGGGCACCAATGTCCTGACCGGTGAAGCGAATCTCACGATCGCGCAGATCGCGCGTGCCTACAAGGCCAAGGGCATCGGATCGATCGTGGTCGGCGACGAAAACTACGGTGAAGGCAGCAGCCGGGAACATGCCGCTATGTCCCCTCGGTTTCTCAATGTGCGCGCGGTCATCACGAAGAGCTTTGCGCGTATCCATGAAACAAACCTGAAAAAGCAGGGCATTTTGCCGTTGACGTTCGCCGATCCAAAGGACTACGACAAGATCGACATGAACGATCGGTTGAGTGTCGTGGATTTGGCGAATTTGGCGCCCGGCAAGCCGGTGACGGTGGTGATTCACAAGGCGAGCGGCGACGTGAAGATTCAAGCGAACCACAGTATGACGGCACAACAAATCACTTGGTTCAAGGCCGGTTCAGCGTTGAACGCCCTGAACTAACCGATATATCGAGAGAGGGAAAACCATGGCAAAAGCAGACAAAATCATCTATACGAAAACCGACGAAGCGCCGATGTTGGCGACCTATTCATTCCTGCCGATCATCAATGCCTTCACGAAGGCGGCGGGCGTCACGGTCGAACTGCGCGACATTTCGCTCGCAGGTCGTGTGGTGGCCGTGTTTCCGGAATACCTGACCGCGGAACAGAAACAACACGATGCCTTGGCCGAGCTGGGCGAAATGGCCAAGACGCCGGAAGCGAACATCATCAAGCTGCCAAACATCAGCGCTTCCATTCCGCAGTTGGTCGCGACGATCAAGGAACTGCAGAAACAAGGGTACAAGCTGCCGGACTATCCCGAAAATCCGAAGGACGACAAGGAAAAGGACATCAAGGCTCGGTACGACAAGGTGAAGGGCAGTGCCGTCAATCCGGTTCTGCGCGAAGGGAACTCGGACCGTCGCGCCCCGTTGTCGGTGAAGGCCTATGCCCGTAAGCACCCGCATAAGATGGGGGCTTGGTCTCCCGATTCAAAGACCCATGTCTCCCACATGAAGGGAGGCGACTTCTTTTCAAATGAAAAATCGCTCACGATTCCCGCCGCGACGACGGCGAAGATCGAATTCGTCGGGGCGGATGGGAAGACCACCGTCTTAAAAGAAAAAGTCGCGCTGCAGGCCGGTGAAGTGCTCGATGCCACCTTCATGAGTGTGAAGGCGCTGCGGAAGTTCTTGGAAGAGCAGATTGAGGATGCGAGGGCAAAAGGCATTCTTTTTTCGCTTCACATGAAGGCTACCATGATGAAGGTCTCCGATCCGAAGATCTTCGGCCATGGCGTGACGGTCTATTACAAGGATGTCTTTGAAAAGCACGGTGAGACCTTCAAGAAGCTTGGTGTTGATCCGGACAACGGCCTCGGCGACGTGTATGCGAAGATCAAGGCGCTGCCGGACGATCAGCGGAAGGCGATCGAAGCCGACATCCAGGCCGTCTATCAGAAGCGACCGCCGATGGCGATGGTGAACAGCGACAAGGGGATCACGAACCTTCATGTGCCGAGCGACATCATCATCGATGCCTCCATGCCGCCGGTGATCCGCGATTCCGGCAAGATGTGGAATCCCCAAGGCCAACTGCAGGACGTCAAGTGCGTGATCCCTGACGCCAGCTACGCGCCGGTCTACCACGAGGTGGTCGAGTTCTGTAAGAAGAATGGGGCGTTCGATCCTCGCACCATGGGGTCGATTCCGAACGTCGGTCTGATGGCGCAGGCGGCGGAGGAATACGGCTCGCACGACAAGACCTTCAAGGCGCCGGGCAACGGGACGATCCGTATCGTGGATGCCTCGGGCAAGACGCTGCACGAGCATAAGGTAGAAGAGGGTGACATCTGGCGCGCCTGCCAGGTGAAGGATGCCCCGATTCAGGACTGGGTAAAGCTGGCCGTGACTCGAGCCAGGGCGACCGGTGCACCGGCGGTCTTTTGGTTGAACAAGGATCGGGCGCACGATGCGGAACTGATCAAGAAAGTGAATGCCTATCTTCCGAAGCACGACACGAACGGGCTGGAAATCAAGATCATGTCTCCCGCGGAAGCGTGCCGCTGGTCGATTCAACGGATGAAGGAAGGGAAGGATACGATTTCCTGTACCGGGAACGTCCTGCGTGACTACTTGACCGATCTCTTCCCGATTCTCGAGATCGGCACCAGCGCCAAGATGCTTTCCATCGTCCCGTTGTTGAACGGCGGCGGTCTGTTCGAGACCGGCGCGGGAGGATCGGCCCCGAAGCACGTGCAGCAGTTCCAAGAAGAAGGGTATCTGCGCTGGGATTCGCTCGGCGAATTCTTGGCATTGGCGGCTTCGCTGGAGCATCTGGCCAAGGTGGGGAACAACGCGGTGGCCAAGATTTTGGCGGACACGCTGGATCAGGCCAATGCGAAGTTTCTCGAGAGCAACAAGTCGCCGGCGCGCAAGGTCGGTGAAATCGATAACCGCGGCAGTCATTTCTATCTCGCCCTCTACTGGGCGCAAGCCTTGGCCGCGCAGACGGCGGACAAAAAGATCGCGGAGAAGTTCCAGAAAATCGCGAAGGATTTGAGCGACAATGAGAAGAAGATCGATCAGGAGTTGCTCGCCGCGCAAGGCAAGCCGCAGGATGTCGGCGGCTACTATCATCCGGACGATGCCAAGGCCTCCAAGGCGATGCGTCCGAGCGCGACGTTGAACGCGATCATCGATGCGATTGCATAGAACTGGCCTTTGGCCGTCGGCGATCAGCTCATGAAAATTCGAAGCTGAAAGCCGACGGCTGAGAGCTGGTAGCGGAACTTAGTAATGGCTCAAGAAAACACAGAGAATGTGATCGATCAGCCCGAGATCATGAAACCTCGGATGGTCACGATCGAAATCGCCGGCAAGAAAGTGGACGTGCCGGAAGGGATCACGGTTGTGAAGGCCATGTGGTACGCGGGTATCGACGTCGTGCGCGGCGTCGGTTGCCTCGGTGGTTTCTGCGGCGCTTGCGCGACCTACTATCGCACGAAGGACGATCCCAAAGTCCGTACCTGTTTGGCTTGTCAGATGGCGGTGCAGGACGGCATGTCCTTCACGATGATGCCGCCGTTTCCCGCGCGCAAGGCGACCTACGAAATTCAGACGCTCCAAGATCCCAAACAAGACCTGTTCAATCTGTATCCCGAAGCGCCGCTTTGTCGAAATTGCAACGCCTGCACCGAGGCCTGCCCACAGAAGATCGACGTCCGCGAGGGGGTGTGGAAGGCCGTCTTCGGAGACTTCAAGAGCGTCTCCGAAATGTTCATGGATTGTGTCATGTGCGGCATGTGCACGCCGGTCTGCATCGCCGATATCGCGCCGAACCTCGTGGCGCTCTATGTCAGTCGCGCACAGGGCGCGCACTTCACCGAGAAGCCGGTCGGCCTCGATACCCGCATCAAGGAAATTCAAGACGGGATATATGCCGAGGAGTGGAGCAAGATTCTGAACATGAATGAGAAGGAACTGGCCGAGCACTGCGCCATGGTGAAATAGTCTGAACCCAGTCGGTCGTCAGTGCTCAGCTTTCCGAGATGGGAGCGCTGAACGCTTGTCGCAGAAAGCCTGACATGGATATTCACGCCCTCCAACAAATCGTGCACAAAACACGGGATGCCCGCCGCAAGCAGACCCTCCCGAAGTTTTCTCCCGCGGACCGCGACCAACTGATTCACAAGTACCATCCGGACTTTCGAGCCAGCGCCTATCGACCGATTCGCTTCGGCCCCAATGAAGGCGAGAAGACCGTGGTCGAATTGGCCACCTTGCTCGAAGGCGACAGCCCGATTCAGGACGATTTCGATCCGACGCCGCATTACACGACCGATGTCTTGGTCATCGGCGGTGGCGGAGCCGGGTGCGCGGCCGCGTTGCACGCCCATGGCGCCGGGGCGAAAACGATCCTTGCCACGAAGCTGCGATTGGGGGATTCCAACAGCGTGATGGCGCAGGGAGGGATGCAGATTTCCGTCGCGCCGGAGGACTCACCGGTCACGCACTTCATCGACACCCTCAAGGGCGGGCATATGGAGAACGACCATGCCCTGCTCAAAGTCATGGTCGAGGAAGGACCGTCGATTGCCCAGTGGCTGATCGAGCTCGGGGTGCTGTTCGATCGTCAGGCGGACGGCAATCTCCATGTGAAAAAGGGCGGCGGCAGTTCCAAGCCTCGCCTGCTGACCTGCTCCGACTATACCGGCCTCGAAATCATGCGGGTGCTCAAGGACGAGGTCCTCAATCAAAAAATCCAATTACTCGAATTTGCCGCGGCCATTGAATTGTTGAGCGACGGCGAAGGAAACTGTACCGGCGCCATCTTCAAAGATCTCGATAATCAGCGGCACGTGGTGGTGTCCGCCAAGGCGGTCATTCTCGCGACCGGAGGCATCGGCCGGCTGCACATTCAGGGATTCCCGACCAGCAACCACTATGGGGCCACGGGAGATGGACTTTGCCTGGCTTACCGTATGGGCGCCAAGTTGGCCCATATCGATACGTTCCAGTACCACCCGTCAGGCGCGGTGTATCCCGAGCAATTGATCGGGGCCTTGGTGACGGAGGGCATCCGTTCCGAGGGCGGACAGCTGGTGAATGCGAAGGGGGAACGCTTCGTGAACGAACTCGACACGCGAGACGTCGTGTCGTCTTCGATCATCCGTGAGTGCGAAGAAGGCCGCGGGATCAGAACGATGTCCGGCCGTGTCGGGGTCTGGCTGGATACCCCGTTGCTGGACGCGGAGCATGGGCCCGGAACAGTGGAGAAACATTTCCCGGCCATGATGCTCCAGTTCGAGCGGTTCGGCATCGACATCAGCAAGGACCCGGTTTTGATCTATCCCACGCTGCATTACCAGAACGGCGGCGTGAAGATCGATACGAACTCGGAAACGAACGTGAAGCACCTCTTCGTGGCCGGAGAAGCCTCCGGCGGATTGCATGGACGCAATCGCTTGATGGGCAATTCGCTGCTCGATCTCATGGTTTTCGGCAAGCGGTCCGGCCTGACCGCGGCCGGTCGGATCGGCACCGTGAAACAGGGCAAGCTCACGTTGAAACACCTGCAGCGATTCCGCGCCGAAGCCAAGAAACACGGTAATGTCAGCGGTGTCATTTCGCCGATGATTCTGCCGGCGTACACTCGGAAGGTAGGCTGAGGCTCCACGGTTGAGTGGGGATGGATATGATTCTTCGCACGGCTCAGCCTTCACCTCGACCTTAACCTGAAAGGATTCAGATGAACGTGCACGAATTCCAAGCGAAGTCGTTGTTTGCCCAATTCGGCGTTCCGGTGCCGCGCGGCAAGGAAATTACCTCTCCGGAGGCTGCGACGGCCTGGGCGAATGAGCTGAATACGCCGGTGTTCGTCGTCAAGGCACAAATCCATGCCGGTGGACGGGGCAAGGCCGGCGGCGTCAAGATCACCAAGGATAAGGCGACTGTGGCCGGGCTGGCCAAGGAGCTGATCGGCAAGACGCTGGTGACGCATCAGACCGGTCCCAAGGGACGCCAAGTCCACCGCCTTTTGATGGAAGAGGGAGCCAACATCGCCAAGGAACTCTATCTTTCCCTTCTTGTCGATCGAGATACAGGCTGGCCGACCTTCATCGCCAGCACAGAAGGTGGGATGGAGATCGAAGAAGTGGCTGCAAAAACGCCGGAAAAGATCATCAAAGAGGCGATCGACCCCGCCGTCGGATTCCAGGGGCACAACGGTCGCAATGTGGCCTTTGCGCTGGGCCTCCAGACCATCGAACCGGCCGTCATCAATCAGTTCGTCAAGCTCCTGGACAGCCTCTACCGCCTCTTCATGGAGAAGAACGCCGCATTGGTCGAGATCAATCCGTTGATCATCACCAAGGAAAAAACACTGGTGGCGTTGGATGGGAAAGTGTCGTTCGACGACAACGGTCTCTTCAAGCACGAGGACGTGCAGAAGATGAGGGATTTGAACGAGGAAGAGCCGTTGGAGATCGAGGCCGCGGCCAACAATCTGAATTATGTCAAACTCGACGGGAATATCGGCTGCATGGTGAACGGGGCGGGACTGGCCATGGCGACGATGGACGTCATCAAGCTGGCAGGCAGCGAGCCGGCGAACTTTCTGGACGTGGGCGGCGGCGCGACGAAAGAAACGGTGGCAGCCGGGTTCCGCATTCTATTGAAAGATCCAAACGTCAAAGGCATCTTCATCAACATCTTCGGCGGCATCGTGCGCTGCGAGCGCATCGCGCATGGCGTGATCGAAGCGGCCAAAGAAGTGAAGATCACGGTCCCGCTGGTCGTACGTCTGCAAGGGACGAATGCCGAGGAAGGACGCAAACTGTTGGGGGAGTCCGGGTTGAAGCTGGACGTGGCCGATGACTTGTGGGAAGCGGCGCAGAAGATTGTGAAGCTGACGGGGAAAGCGGCGTAGGAGAAGGTGCGCCGGGCAGAGTCTCAGTGCTCGCCCATCGCGCACGCGGGATTAATAGTTGACGATCACTATGGGCGGTGCTCGGTGGATGCGCGCAGTGTGAGACCCAGCCCGTCACACCTTCTTGAAAAAGAAGGAGAGGAAAAGAGGGAATCGTGAGCATTCTCGTCAATAAGAATACGCGGGTGGTAGTGCAGGGGATCACAGGCAAGGAAGGGTCGTTTCATGCGACCCAGTGCAAGGCCTACGGAACGAAGGTCGTCGCCGGCGTCACACCGGGGAAGGCCGGTCAGGAGGTCGAAGGCATTCCCGTGTTCAACACGGTGGCAGACGCGGTGAAGAAGACCGAGTGCGATACCTCGCTCATTTTCGTGCCGCCGCCGTTCTGTGCCGACGCCATCCTTGAAGCGGCCGATGCGGGCATCAAGCTTGTCATTTGCATCACCGAAGGCATTCCCGTCAACGATATGGTGAAGGTCAAGCGGGCGCTCCGCGGTCGCGAGGTGAGGCTGATCGGACCGAATTGCCCGGGCGTCATCACGGTCGATGAAGCGAAGATCGGCATCATGCCGGGTTTCATCCACAAGAAAGGCGTGGTGGGAGTCGTCTCCCGTAGCGGCACCTTGACCTATGAAGCCGTGCACCAGCTCTCGACGTTGGGCTTGGGTGAAACGACCTGCGTCGGCATCGGCGGTGATCCGGTCAACGGTACGGGGTTCGTCGATGTGTTGCCGTTGTTCGAGAAAGACCCGGAGACGCAGGCCATTGTCATGATCGGCGAGATCGGCGGCGACGCCGAGGAAAAAGCGGCCGAGTTCATCAAGAAACACGTGAAGAAGCCGGTCATCAGCTTCATCGCCGGCATCACGGCGCCTCCGGGCCGCCGCATGGGCCACGCCGGCGCCATTATCTCCGGCGGCAAGGGAACCGCAGCCGAAAAGATGAAAACCCTGGAAGCGGCCGGGGTCAAAGTCGTCAAGAATCCGGCGGAGATCGGCGAAGCGGTCAAGAAAGCGTTAGGACGATAGGTTTCCGAGTACGTGCTCCTGTTCCCATCTTCTTTCACCACGACGTTGTGGGCGTCATCTCTCCAGCCAGTGCATCAGCTTCCCTCCGTGGGGCAGGTGTGACGATTGTCATGTCTTGCCATGCTTTTCAATAGTTGTTCGCTGGTGTTGCGGAGCTGTAGAGGAGCGAATTGTGACGACCGCCGGCGAAGGTGTGAACAAGAGTCCGGTATTCCGTCGACACGGTCATGCCTGCTGGGATATTGGATTTACCGATAGCTTCAATCCGTTTTATCTATTTTCAAAACTGAACGCGGGGTTGCTACTGTGGGCGCCGGCCGCCCCTACGATGCGACAAGAGCATCCCCTTTTGATCGCTCTGGAGGCGGAGAGGTGGATGTTTATGTCAAGAACCACTCCAGCCGAACCGGGGATCAAGTCAAGTCTCACGCAGACGTCATCGTCTCGGATCGCCTCACTGACCATCGACAATAGACTGACGGATCTTCAGATTGCGCGACCCCAATTCGTCGAAGCACATGGTTTCTTTACCGTGGGAGGACGCTGAATGAACGCGAGAATTTCGGCGATCGTTTGCCTTCTGTGTGTCCTCGGCTCTGCGGATCTCACCCAGGCGGAAGATCCGTACAACCAACGGGTCGCCGATCCCTATGCGATCTCGCCTGATCCCCCCACCATGTCCTCCGGGACGATTGAGCCCTATATGTCCTTTTTTGCGGGAGTGGGAATTCCATTCAGTCAGGACGCTACGTTTACCGATGGTACCCAGCCGACGATAGTCGAGAAGGTCGACTATACGTCGAAATTCTCGATCGGTGGCAATTTGGGAGTCTGGTTTCCAACCAGACACAAGTTATTGGGATTCGATCTCGGTCTGGAACTCAGCGGTTTTCTTTGGTATCCAGACGTGCGCTGCTGTCGGGACAATTATAATCGTGATCCCGCGACGGGTGAAGGCACCGGGACGGAGATCCAAGGCCTCTACATCGGCCCAAATTTTCTGATTCGCTACCCGATGGCGATTTCCGAATCCTATCCCAACGGGCGGTGGTTTCCGTACGTCGGGATCGGCGTGGGCATGCATCAGATGGCGATGAGGCCAGGTGGATCCCGGGGACTGAGTGCGTGCTGTGTGAATGGGGGTAATTTGGAGACGAACCCCATCCCCGACCAACGGGATACGACGGTCGGATGGATGGCAATGGGAGGAGTTAAGGCACATCTGTTCAAGTACCTGGCGTTTTTTCTGGAGGCGAAGTATCTCCAGGCCCATCACAACGGGATGCTGACGGATCGGTTCGGGCAGTCCCAAATCATCACGTTTCCATCCCCACCAGAAGGGAGCCCTCTAGTTCTTAATCAATATTCGTCCTCGATCGACACGATCTTGGTGCATGGAGGCTTGTCGCTACACTTTGACTGGAAGCCGTAGGGTCAGGAAGTTAAGGCGAGTTGCAGGCAGACGTACTCGTCCCGTAACACTGAGTCAGTGATGATCGACTGATGGAGCTTAGATTGCGCGACCCACATTCGTCGAAACACATGGTTGCTTTACCTTGGGAGGACGCTGAATGAACGCGAGAATTTCGGCGATGATAGGTCTCCTCTGTGTCCTCGGCTCTGCGGATCTCACCAGAGCGGACGATCCGTACAGCCAGCGGGTCGCCGATCCCTATGCCCTCTCGTCTGGTCTCCCGAATATGTCTTCCGGGACGTTCGAGCTCTATATGTCCTTTATGGCGGGCGTGGCGATTCCGTTCAGTAGGGACGCCACGTTTCAAGACGGGACCCAGCCGACGGTGATCGAGAATGTCGACTATCAGATGAAACACTCATGGGGAGGCAGCGCGGGGATCTGGTTTCCAACCAGAAACAAGTTGTGGGGATTCGATCTCGGCGTGGAACTCACCGGCTATGTTTGGTATCCAGACGTGGCCTGCTGTCGGGACTTTTATAATAATGACCCCACGGGGAGTCAGAATATTAACGGAGTGGCCAATCGGGGTACCACGACTGAAATCTCAGGCGCCTACGTCGGCCCCAATTTCCTGATTCGCTACCCGATGGCGATTTCCGAGGCCTATCCTAACGGGCGGTGGTTTCCGTACGTCGGAATCGGCGTGGGAGCGCACCAGATGGCGATGAAGCCTGGTGGATTTCGGGGGGGCTTTCTGACCGCCGTCAACACGGCCCAACGGGATACGACGGTCGGGTTTCAAGGAGTGGGCGGCATCAAGGCGCATCTCTTTAAGTACGTGGCGGCGTTTGTGGAGGCGAAGTATCTCTATGCCAAGCACAACGGGCTGTCGACTGATCGGTTCGCGAACTCCCCCGATGGCGGTCTATTCCCTAATCCGGACGGTTCGTTGCCGACTCCTTTTGTGAATCCCTATTCATCCACGATCGATACGGTCTTGGTGCATGCGGGCTTGTCCCTTCACTTTGACTGGAAGCCGTAGGGGGAAAAATGGGGACAGGCAGCGCGCGGGGGACTATCCTAACTAGGGTTGTCCCCCTTTGGGCGGAGCCAGTCCCTTTGAGATTCATCGCAGAACATGGTTGCTATATCTTTGGAGGACGCTGAATGAAAACGAGAATTTCGGCGATGGTATGTCTCCTCTGTGTCCTCGGCTCTGCGGATCTTACTCGGGCAGATGATCCGTATAGCCAACGGGTCGCCGATCCCTATGCCCTCTCGTCTGGTCTTCCGACCATGTCCTCCGGAACGCTCGAGCCCTATATTTCCGTTATGGCAGGCATCGCAGTTCCACGCAGCCATGACGCCACGTTTTTGGACGGGACCCAGCCGACGGTGGTCCCGAATATCGACTATCAGACGAAACACTCGGTCGGCGGCAACGCGGGGATCTGGTTTCCAACCAGAAACAAGTTGTTGGGATTCGATCTGGGCGTGGAAATCACCGGCTTTATTTGGTATGCGGATGTAGCCTGCTGCGTGGAAAATTTTAATTTTAATCCGGCAAATGGAGGCGAAACGACGGAGGTTCAGGGCATCTACGTCGGCTCCAATTTTCTGCTTCGCTACCCTCTGGCGATTTCCGAGGCCTATCCCAACGGGCGGTGGTTTCCGTACGTCGGAATCGGCGTGGGCGCGCACCAGATGGCGATGAGGCCAGGTGGACAAAGAGGGACGGGTTTTTTCAACGCCATCACCGACCAACGAAGTACAACGATAGGATTTCAGGGCGTGGGAGGAATCAAGGTGCATCTCTTCAAGTACGTGGCCGTGTTTGCGGAGGCGAAGTATATCCACGCCCATCACGACGACCTGACGACGGATCGGTTCGTGCAGACCCCCCCTGCCTTCACAAATGGCCAGTTTGTTGTTAACCCCTATGAATCCACGATCGACACGATCTTCGCGCATGCGGGTATGTCGATTCACTTTGACATCAAGCCGTAGACCCTTACGAGAACATTGACCGCACACCCGCTCCACGTGAAAGTGGGGTGGGTGGTTGAGTTTCAACTACCGACATTTCCTTCCAACCGTTCTTCCCCTGTCAAATAACCAGTGTGTGGGTCGGCTGACCTCCTGACCGACTCGTCGTATTAGTTTGAGCAGGAGTGGTAATAGAGGAGCTTAGACGACTACTGCAGGAGGGTGGGCCAGCGGTTGAGACACGACTCGATCCAATCGGTGGCGGGTCATCATCGGGATGCGAATGAATTCGACGCCGAAGGTATGTTCCTTGACCCAGCGGACTTTTCCCAGTTCGATGAACAGAGATGAGGTCGGATCCGGCAGGAGAACACTCAGCTTGATGTAGCTCCCGGTCAGGACGGTTCGTTTACAGGTGACGGAACAGCCGGCAACGGATAGGTCAGAAACCACCCCTTCTCCAACGAACGGGGCGCCACCGAATATCACGGGGTAGGCGACAGGAAGCCGCCGATGGATTCGCCAGTTCACGGTTGTATCAACCATGTGGTATGCCCTCCCTCGGTCTGCAGCTTAACGAGATAGGTGACGACGGGCCATTCCCCGAAGGGGGGGCCGGAGGCTACCATAGCTTCTCGAACGATGTGCGGAATCGGTGTTTGAGGTAGGTGATGGAGAATGGTTTATAGCTGTATCTGCCTTACGGCCTATTGGGGTGGTCTATCGAAGAAGGAGGAGGGACGGTTGACGGTAGTTCGAGGCGCTCCAGCACATCTTGCTTGAGTTTGGTGGGCTCCTCAATTCGGTTATCTCGTTGCAGGGTATTGATGTCTTTGGCTTTCCTCGCATTCAGTTCAATTACGTCCGCATCGTCCCGAACTAAGTGCGGCGTGAGAAAAACGAGAAGATTCAGCTTCTCTGTCTGGCGATTCTGCGACTTGAACAGCCACCCGAGCCATGGAATGTCTCCCAAAAGAGGAATTTTCCGTTCGCTGATCGTGACGTTGTCCCGCACGAGTCCGCCCACCACGAGTGTCTGTTGATCCTGCGCGACCGTCGTGGTTTCCATGGATCGCTTCGTCGTGGTCGGCCCGACGGGGATGCTCGCCGTACCGGAGCCGATAGTTTGCGCCACGTTTTCCGCGATGGCCGTGATCTCTTGCTTGATTTCCAGGCGAATCAAATCCCCTTCGAGGACCTGCGGGGTCAACTCTAAGGTCACGCCCACGTCTTTCCGCTCGATTGTGACGAGCGTTCCCCCCGTGATGCCTTGAGCCTGGCCGGTCGGAAATGGTCGATTTTCACCGACGACGATCTTTGCCTTCTGGTTATCGGCAGCGAGCACCTGGGGTGTGGAGAGGACATTCGTATCGGTCAGGTTCATCAAAAGGTTCATGAATGCGCGTACGTTCAGCGTATTCAGGAGCGGTGCTGCTCCGCCGGTTGCCCCGCCGGCCGCCGCGCCGGTGATCGCTTGAGCGAAGGTTGCCAGATCTTCCGGTGCCCTGTTGAACCCGCCGATCCCCTGTAAAAATCCGGACTTTCCCGCACCGAGGACCTGGGTCGGATCTGTGCCGATTTGGCGAAGGCGATCCACTTGGACCTCCAGGATCACCGCTTCCACGAAGACCTGCTTGCGCCGGATATCGAGTTCACGAATCACGGCTTGGAGATGACTCCAGGCGAGTTTGGTCGAACTGATCACGATCGAGTTCGTCGCCTTGTCGGCGAATACTTGGACGGGGGCTTCGAATTCCGTCAGCGGCCTGATCGGAGGTCTGGTGCCTGGCGTGACTTGTGCGACGGTTTGAGAGCGTGCCACCAGATTGGTCAGTACGGCGGCCAGGTCCGTGGCATTGGCATGTTTGAGCTTGTACACAAACACACCCCGCTCAGGAGGAAGGTCGCCCATGGGCACGACCTGATAGAGGTTTCCTCCTTTCGGCACCACGGCTAAGCGGGCCGCTTCCAACGCGGCGACGAACATGCTGAATGCCTGGTCCGGCGAGACCTTGGTCGGAGAAAACACGGAAATTTTTCCGCCTTGCTTTTTGATGGTTTCGTCCAAAACAAAGTTTTTCCCGGTGAGTTCACTGATAAAGCGGACAAATACGGGGATATCGACTTCGTTGAAGTCCAATGCGACTTTTGCCGGGTGGCTTCCTCCGCCCTGGGAAAACAGAAGCGGTGGAAAGGCCAGGGAGAGCAGCAGCAACAAAGGCAGGCAGGCTGCAAGTTTCCTGGACGTTTTTAATGGACGATACACTCTTGGAAGGGCTTGCACGATGGACTATTGATTTCGTGGTACCGGTTGAACATGTGAGCCTGACCGTACCACAGGCATGTCGAAGGACACAACCAGGATGACGTTTTTCGAAGGAGGTCTAGGCAAGAGAGATACTGTGCCTGATAAGGGACGACTCAGCTCTTTATGGCTAATGAGTTTCGAGAAAAAACCGATAAGAGGATACGCACATGAACGAAGCAGCCTATGGACCCGATGAATCTACAGAAAAAGGTGACGGCACTAGCCCAGCAATTGCTTGATGAGGCCCATAGTGACCCCGTGCGAGCCCTGGGGCTCCTGGTTCTTGCGTTGGATGGAGGAGAGCTCCAGTCTCCAGACCATGCCTGGCCTCTGATCATTGAGGTCCGACGTGTTCTGATGCCTGACAACTTCGAAGAATCCACAAAGCCCGTTCAGCATCTTGTCGGAGAAATCTCATGGGAAGGAGGACTTCATTGTCTTCGTTGTGGAAAAGCGTTGGTACGGAATAGACAGAAGGAATGGGAGCCACTTCTGCCAGGATACGTATTTGAGATTGGGGGTCGATTGACCAGTGAACCCTTTGATGAGTACCAAATCTGCACATAGTGGCGTTGCGTTGCCGCAGCCATCCTGAGCGTCCAAGGAGACCGGACGTTTCTAGTTCTGATTCAGACCGATTTCTCAAAACGCGATGCCGGTTCATACATTTCACAAATATACGGAAATAGACTGATTGATTGGTTTTCATCCTTACACATGAAACTTGGAAGGGCAAAGATCTGTCCAAAAATGAATGGCAGATTGCAACCCTGGAAGTGCCCATGAGGCGTACTCTTATTTTTCAATGACTTATTCTTGGAAGTCATGAGGGAAGTAAGGCATCCGGATTGCAGTCCTTTGAAAGTTTTACCTTTTATATGAGTGCCCATGCCAGGGATCCAGTGAGCGCGGATGTAACACCGATACAAGCTCATCGGCGCGCCGATCTGCTAAGGTTGTAGCGTGCGGGCGAACAAAAAATCCCCTTTAAAATCCGATAAAACCCAAGCCCTTCGTGGCCACAAGCGCGGTGTGGTTGGCTACAGCAGGAAGACCGCTCTGCTCGAGGACGCCATCACTCAAATGAACGCCGGGAAGTATGGGCGTTCTTCTACCGCACTGAAAGAATTACTCACGCTTGATCCGAATAACATGGAGGCGCGGAGACTTTTCGCGACCCTCCATCTCCGTCTCGGAAGCCTGATCCCTGCGAGACAAGCTTTTGATTCACTCATCGACGAGGCGTTTCAGCGCCAAGACTACTGGCTCGCAGAATCGTTGCTTCGCGAATATTTGGCTGCCGGCCCGCGATGTGTACCTTACCTCGAAAAACTTGGCGCGCTCTATCAAGAAAAAGGAGACGCCCTCGAAGCCGTGGCCGAGTATGGCAAGGCGGTCGATATCCTGATCGAAGACCCCGACCCCGACAACCCACATCATCCCTCCGAGCTCTACGCGAAAATACGGGAACTTGCTCCTGCGAGTCCGGTCGCCTTTCGGCTGGCTTCCTTTTTTGACTCGCAAACCGGTGAGTTATTAGCCCGTCAGCCGAACGATGCAGAGCAATCGACTATCGCTCCATCAGAAGACATGTCTGAGGGAAGTCACGGTATTCAGGCAGGGTCTGAACCAATGGATGGGGTGATGCCATGGGAAATTCAAGATGCTCGAACCACAGAGTCCGAATCCTTTACAATAGCCAATGTCCCATCATCGGAATCTCCGAACTCGCCTACGTTCACGGATTCTCCTGCACCTCCGGACCAGTCTCTCGATGAAGCGTTGCCGACCTCCAATCCACCCAGGCACGAGTCGATAGCGAGCCACGTAAGTGAAGTCCAAGTTGCCGCATCGGAAGAACCCCTCATCCATGAACGTGAGAGTACACCAGCCGATGCGCGGATGGACGAATCCACCGGACACATTGTTCTTGGAGATGTCTCTCCATCCACTACTCCATCAGAGCCCGCTGCTGAACTTTTCAAGACCCAACCAACGCCAGATCCGGTGATGTCAACGGTGGATCCTTCCGTGGCTCTGCAACAACATATGCTGTTGGCCGAGACCAGATCGGAGCCGTCCGTTGATGTAAACAGCGCGCCAACGGTTTCCGCACTCGTGACGCCTGCCGATGTCCAAGAGCCTCCGGCGAGTTTGGCGCAATCGAATGAAGATGTGAGCCTACTGCCTTCGTCCTGGATTGAAGAGGCGGCGCCGCCCGCATTCAGGATTGCGGAACCCACGACGCACGGAGTAGCAGAGTCAGAAGACAACCCCCCCTTCCAGCTTGCCCGGGCCGAGGCGAATGAGGTGGTTCCACAGGAACCGCTCAGCACGGCTGCTCCATCAAGCCCAGAACCGGTGTCAAATCAGGAGATTTCAGAACCATGGAAACACCCCGGGTTCTCATGGAAATCCGTCTTTGACAGTGCGTGGAAATTCAAAGATGATCCCGCCGCACAGATTGTCCCCGCTGAATTAACGAGGACTCACGTAGAGGAACCGTCTGCTCCCGCCTCCGCGGCATCACCGCTCTGCGAGCAAGTGTCAGACGAGCAAGCCGTTGAGATCACGAAGCACGAAGGATCAATGCCGTTCCAAAACGAAGCCGTTTCTGCGTCTCCAATTGCACCGATGCCATGGGATCAAGTTCAGGAGTCAGTCCTTTCGATCCCTCCGGCGCAAGCGGATTCTCCGATGGCGGAGAATATGAAGTCGGCGGTAGCCCATTCGTCCGATCGACCGGAGCTTGATTCAACCTCAAAGGTTCGTGAAAGCCTGGCACAATCTCCGTCACCACAAGATAGTTCAGCCCCAGACACGGATTCATTTTCGATTGCGAAAACTACACAGACAGCCACCTTTCCTGAACCTGAGATTTCCCCTGTTGGTTCAAAGCAAACGTCTTTTCCGATAGAAAAGCCTCTCACTGTTACAGACCCAGCACAGCAGCTTCCTGCGATGAGCGCTCGCATGATCGATGTGCCAGAGCCGTTGGAAGCTCCCATGGCGGCGATACCTCCGCCGCTCTTGGAGAACCGACCGGTTGCAGGTGATGTGGTGACTCCTCCGAAAGTTCCCTCTCAGAATGTTGGCTCTATTTTAGAAACAAGCAATGATTCTTCCACTGTGATTGTTGAGAACCTGGTTCAGGAGTATCCAGTCGCTCCATCACCATTGACCAGCGAGGTGTCGAGCAGGGAAACGGAAGAGACTCTTCCTCCGTCGTCCACGGCGCGACAAAGGATTTTGGAGTCGCCACCTGACATGACGACAACTCCGCATCTCGCCAAAGAGTCCACCGAGGTGGAGACTCATGAATCGCAACCACAGGCTACCGCGTTTGTTGAGGCGCGAATTCCTACACCTGATCCAGCGCCTGAACAGGATGAATGGGGCAAGGAAGGAGAATCGATTCGATTCATTGAACAGCCTCAAACCTCTTCGGCCGCCCACGTGCATCCGGCGATTTCAGAGCGACAGGAAAACAGTCGGTCCATGTCAGTGGCGGCTGCCGTTGATGTACTCTTTGAGTCGTCCCGAAATGTCCGAGCGACTGAGACGCGAGAACATGTCGCGGAGGTAAAACCCAGCCGAAAATCCAGTTCTGCGCTGAGCCGAGCCCGTATTGCGATAGCCGGATTTGTGAGCACATGCTTTTCGACTACGCGTGCCATTGTAATGACATGTGTAGGACTGGTGATGCTTTCGGTAATCCTCATCGCGCTAGGGATCGGTGCGATCGGACTGACCTGGGTCATCATGGAAGAGTCGCCGTCTCCTGCGTTTCAAAGCCTCACAACTACTCCCCAACAGACACTGTCGGACTTCAAGAAGAACGGATACTTTCTCCTGCTCGGAATTGACGCTCCGTCCGGTCAGGATCCGATACAGGCAGGGCATGATCGGAAATTTGATATTACCGACGGCAACCTGGCGTTGGCTTGTCTTGGAGGTTCCGGGTCGCGATTGGTTGAAGGATCGAATGCATCAGCCAATGTCATGCGAGGGTGGGTCCGCAGTTCAGATCCCGTCGGTGCCTTCAAGTCCCATCAGGAGACCATCAAGGGATGGACCAGCCAGCATCAGTTGATGCTCCATCGGTATGGTCAGTGGCAAAAGCTCTCCTTTGAAGACTGGGGGTATGGCCAACCCGGAAGTCCACCCTGTACCGCGATGGCATTCGCCCATCAACTCCATGTGGCGGATGGGTTTCTGCACAGTGCCGATCTCGGTGTCGATCGACTCGAAACGGACATGGAAGCGTGGCGCATCGTGCTGGCTCAGGCGCGGACTCTGCCGGTTAAAATGCTGGCGTTGCAGGCGATCAATGACGACATCGCTGTCGCCTCGGGGTTGCTCGTACGCTCGGACTTTGAGGGGAGATACTTGGGGTCACTCACCAAAATCCTTCGCCCGCTGGATCAGGTGGAACTTTCTTTGCGCTGGCCCATGCAAAGTGAACTGGTCTCGGCCTCGAAGACCTACGAGACTAGGATGAAAGCCGCGAGAGCCGAAGAACAGTCGGTCTACACCATGGTGGCATCGACTCTACCCTTGCCGATGCAACGGCGGCTCAATGACTATGCGGACTATTACGATGCGTCGAATAAAGCCGCGGCCGAAGGGAAATATAGTTCATTGCCGAAATGGAAAACCTATATCGACTTTCCAGCATCCGGCCTGATGCATTATCTTACGAATCCGATCGAGAATATCATCGGGCTCGAGCCGCTGCCTGCGTGGGATCTGTACAGCGGGTTGGTGGTCGATACCGATGCCCACCTTCGGCTGGCCAGCTTACAGACCTGGCTCAGGCGAGGTTCTGCCGAGGGCGATCTGCTCACACGGATCGCCAAAGCAGGACAGAGTTTCTATGATCCCTACACGGGCCTGCCGATGTTGGTGAACATGAAAAAAGGTGCCCTCTACAGTGTGGGACACGACGGGAAGGATCAAGATGCCGATCCTCAGTCAGATGTGGTGGTAGAGATCCCTGCCGGACAAACGCCTGCTGTTTCCGGGAAATCTTCATCGTCCTCTTCCAAGCTCAGATAAATTCCCCTTACGTCCGTCCGTTCTGAGAACGTTTGCTTGACATCGCTTTGGGGTATTTCACACAATCAACGGGCCGTGGGGAGATGAGGAGTTGTCATGAAGCAGTCACTACGCGTACGTGTTGGCGATCTTTCCATAAAGAAGGGGACGACGTTGCCGACGCCTGTTCCGACACAGATCGTAGCCAATGAGGAGTTTCTCCCGATGGCACAGACGCCCGAGCAGGCCTGTGTCGAACGAGTCACGAGGGAGTTGGTGAACACGGCGGTGGCTCGGCTGGGGACCACGCGCCGGGAGTTTCTCAAAACAACGGGAAGTATGGCGGCTGCGCTGCTTGCCATGAACGACATATTCGGCCGGTTTTTCAGTATCGGCGACATAGAGCTGTTTGAAACGGCGGCATTTGCCGAGCAGCAGGCCGATCCATATTTTATCTTCGACGTGCAGACCCACTATGTCAGTTCCCACTACGATCCGTCCGATACCGAATCCCGTCGGAAGGGTGCCGTTTCCAAACAGGCTCTGTTGTCGTTGAGAAAGCACATTCGAGAGGCAGGACTCAACCCCAAATTGGCAGATGATCGAGGCACCCTCGATGATCTGTCATGGAAGAATTTCGTAAAAGAAGTGTTCTTCGACAGCGAGACGACCCTCGGCTTGATCAGTACGCCGCCCGGGCCTTATCCTCAGGAGGCCGTCGTCCCGCCGAAAGAGATGGCCCACATTCGTGATGAGGTCAATCGGTTGGCCGGGTCGCAACGGATGCTGGCGCACGGTCTCACGACCCCTCAGTTGGGCGCGGCTGATTTAGAATTCATGGCGATGCAGGTTGACACGCTCAAGGTCGACGCATGGAAATGCTACACCGGTTCCTGTCCGAAGGGATTCGATCGAGGTTGGTGGATGGATGATGAGCGCATCGCCTATCCGATGTTGGAGCAGGCGCGAAAGCTCGACGTGAAGCGCATATGTGTGCACAAGGGGCTGCCCCTCGGTCCTGTGCCGGACTATAACCATCCGAGAGATCTGATCAAAGCGGCGAAGGACTTCCCGGATCTCAGTTTTTTGGTGTATCACTCAGGGCTCCGCGGCGTGGCATCGATCGATCAGGTGTTCGCGAAGACCGGTGACATTCCATGGACCACTGAATTCTGCCGGTTGAAAGAAGCGGAGCCGAGCATCTCGAATATCTACATGGAGTTGGGTTCTACCTTCGCGCAGTTGGTGACGACCTATCCGTTGATCTGCGCGCATCTGCTGGGGCGGATTATTCGCGCATTCGGCGTCGATCATGTCCTGTGGGGAACGGATTCCATCTGGTATGGAACGCCGCAATGGCAGATCGAGGCGTTCCGGCGATTCCAGATTCCCGAAGAATTGCTGGAAAAGCATCAGTATCAGCCTTTGACGAGGCGGGTGAAGGAACGAATTTTTGGATTGAATGCAGCCAAGGTGTTTGGAGTCAATGTGGAGGCGAAGCGGCTCGAGGTGCCGAATGATGCCCTCGGTCGGCTCAGAATGAGTTATCTGGAGGAGGGACCGGAGCCAAGTCGAAGAGTGTACGGATGGGTGACCGGATGAGCGGGCAAAAGGTCTGAAGACATACATAGAGGAGAAGTAGGATGAAAAGCGAGATCCTGTATCCCGGTGCATTTCCCATGGTGCGTGTGGAGCTGGCAGAGGGAGAGCATATCAAGGCTGAGTCCGGCGCGATGGTGGCCTGCTCCCCGACCATCGACATCGAAAGCAAAATGGAGGGCGGATTTCTGGGAGCGTTGTCGCGAAAGTTTTTGACAGGAGAAAAGTTCTTCTTCCAGACGCTACGCGCCAGTCGAGGTGCCGGTGAGGTGCTGTTGGCACCTACTGTCCCGGGAGAAATTGTCATTCTGGAGCTCGATGGTGTCAACGAGTATATGGTGCAGAAGGATGGGTTCTTAGCTGGTGCCGATGGAATTACAATCGATAGCCAGATGCAGAGCATGAGCCGTGGATTGCTGGGCGGAGAGGGGTTCTTCATCCTTAAAATGAGCGGGAAAGGGATGCTCGTTCTCAACAGCTTCGGCGCCATTCACAAGATCGAGTTGAGACCCGGTCAGGAATATATCGTGGACAATAGCCATTTGGTTGCGTGGTCCACCACGACCACGTACAACATCGAAAAGGCCACGTCCGGATGGGTCGCCAGCTTCACGTCCGGCGAAGGCTTTGTCTGCCGGTTCCGCGGGCCAGGGATCGTGTTCATTCAGAGCCGCAATCCAGGCGGGTTCGGGGCGTGGGTCCGCCAGTTCATTCCGGTCACAGAATAGCGTCGATTGCCATGGTTGCTGAGAAGGTTTTAGCTCTGGGGATAACTCTCTCGTGCTCCACGGCTGCGCTGTCTGTCGCAGAAATATGAACCGCCGCATGCCACTCGATGACTGATCCCATTCCCAACGCTCTTTGCTTCGGCGACGAACTTCCCGCCAGCGGCATGCCGTGCCTGGTCCATGTCGAAGCCCATGGGCTCACCATTAACTTTACCGTTGAGGCCGGCCGGGGCCAGCCGTCATCCGTGCCGTTTTCAAGTATGAAGGTCTCAGCCGGCGGGCTTGATCATGATCAGCTCGTGCTCGACTGGGTGGGGCCGATGGGCCGGCGAACACTCTATCTGAAACATCCCGATGTGATTCATGCCTTCCGGCAAGCCGCGCCCGATCATCTGACCGTCCCGCTTCAGCGAGCGGTGGAGCAAGTGCGTCGAGTGCGGCACCGGCATCGGATGGTCTGGGGCGTCACGAGCGGGATCGTCCTCGCCTTGGTGCTGGGGCTCTGGTTCGGAAGCGACCTGCTGGTTGAACTCGCGGTGAATCGAATTCCTGTCGAGTGGGAGCAGAAACTAGGCGAATCGGCCTATCGGGACTTTCTTGCGCAGCAAGATGTGGTGAAAGACGGCCCGTCCGTGGCCGCGGTCAAAGAAATGACCCATCGCTTAACCGATCCCATTCCGGAGAACCCCTACACATTCGAGATCACCGTCGTGAAGAGCGATGTGGTGAATGCCTTTGCCTTGCCCGGTGGGTATATCGTCGTGTTCACGGGACTGATGAAAAAAGCGGAAAGCCCGGAAGAGGTGGCGGGCGTACTGGCCCATGAGCTGAACCATGTGCTCCAGCGGCATGGGCTCGAACGAATCGTCAAGCAGCTGGGTCTTGTAACCGTTGTGTCAATCGTGCTTGGAAACCAGCAAGGGCTCGGGGGAATCATGAAGCAGCTCAGCGTGGAATTGATGACGCTGAAGTTCGGCCGAGCGCAGGAAACAGAAGCAGATGTGACCGGTGTTCAGATGCTCCACCGCGCCAAGATCGATCCGTCCGGCATGATCACCTTTTTCCAGCGGTTGGCGGAGAAAGATGGGGGACGAGTCGAGTGGCTTTCCACCCATCCGATGAGCAGCGCGAGAGCGGATCGTCTGAGAGTTGAGCTCGCAGGTATGTCGAAGCAGCATACCGCACCCTTTACATTCGAGTGGGCCAAGGTCCAGACCTCTCTCGGTGCCCCGGCTAGCCCGTGAACCGCTCCGGCACAATCCGCATCGGTGTGATTGCCGATACGCATGGCCTGTTCGACCCGGCAATCATGCGCCATTTCCATGGCGTGAATCATATTGTTCACGCCGGTGATATCGGCGGGCGAGGCGTCATCGAACAACTTGAAACGATTGCTCCCGTGACGGCCGTCTGCGGCAATGTCGATGGGTATGAACGAAGTGGTTTCCCCTTTGAGGCCACGATTGAGTTGGCCGGCTGTGTAATCGCCATTCGTCATGTCGTCTATGAAGGAGGAAAGCTCACGAAAGAAGGACGAGCATTTTTGAATCGCACTCGACCGGACATTTGTATCTTCGGTCATACCCACCAACCGAAGAACGAATGGTTCGGTGACACGCTGCTGTTCAACCCGGGCTCGGCAGGACCAAAGCGATTCAAACTGCCACGAGAGCTGGGACTTATTACAATCCGCGAAAACGAAGTCGGTGCTTCCCATGTCGCACTCGCCGATCGAGCAGAGAAGGTTCACTCCCAAGGCGACACTTCCTGTCTTCAGTCGCATGGCTCCGGACACACGAATGTAAAGACGTGGAAACAGCGCAGGCGTTGACGCCACGCTGTTGGAAGTCGTGACCGTATCAAGCCGATAGGCGCATGGCACGGAAGTCCTCATGGATGCCGCGCGAGTACCGCGGCGGACGCTGATCTGAGCCTTTCCCTTGTGGGGAGAGGTCCCTGGCAGCCAAGCTGGAGGATTCGCCTGTATTGATGTTCACGCCATGACGATTGAGGCATCGATCGTTCAGTAGTTGGATTCGAGGCTGGTCGGTGTCTTGTTGAGCACGGTGGCGGCAGCTTGCGAGAGTGCGGCGTCGTGATGGTGGTCGAGAGAATAGATTCGAAATTGGATGAGTCTCGTGGGGAGAAGATCCAAGAACTCTTCCAGCGGTTCGGAAGAGACTTGGCCGGTCCCGGGATCGTACACATAGAGTGGATTTCCCCGGCGGTCCTTGGGGTCTGGGCGTGGATCCAGTAAGGCCATGTCCACGCGAAACGGCAGCCGCCTTAGGCCGGAAGGCAGTTCTTTGGCGATCAGCTGCTCAAAGTGACGATGGCTGGGAAATGTCATGCCGCGCTCTTGTCCTTTTTCTTTCAGCGTCGTGCTGTACGCCATTTTCCACTTGACGTCCCGGCCCAAGATCCGTGCCCACTCCTGTCCTAGTTGTCTGCGAGCTTTGTGTCGGGATTGTTTCCATTCGCGGACTTCTTCCAAGAGCGACCAATCGGTCAGGATACGGTACCGGTCCATGTTCTTGCGCGGATCCTCGGGGCAGAGCAGCTTCATTGTCTGACCGAAGATATCCCGCAGATGGATATCAATCGCTCTGGTGGTTCGATGAAAATAGACATTGGAGTAGAGATACATCCTGGTGTTCAGAAACATTTGAAGGGACGGAAGCCCTGTTTTGTGAATCGTGAACCCTTTCTCCGTCACGATCGTATAATGTATCAATCTCGTCAGATCCACCGGACCGACCGCCACGCCGCACATATACGAGTCCCTTAAAACATAGTCCAGGTTGTCTCCCGTGTAACTGCCTGAGATGACAGGCTGAAGCATGTTCAACCAGCGAGGCAGGCGGGAATTGTCCTTACCCTTCTCCTTGAGAATCAGGTGGGCGATCTGGTCGGGATTCAGTTCCTCCCCTTTCGCGAAGGGGCCGGAGGGACTTCGTCGGATCTTCCTGATGAGAGGGGCCAGATGTTCACGGATGATGATTTGCCCCAACCGTTCATGGGTGAGCCCATGGGCATGGAGAAAATTGTCATCGAAGAAATGGCAAAAGGGTCCGTGCCCGATATCGTGCACCAAGGCCGTCACCCGTAAGAATGCTTCGACAAAGTTGGCCGAGGGCACGTCTTTGACGGCTTTCTTGAGAAAGGGATACAGATGTCGGGCGAATCGCCCCGCCACGTGCATCGTTCCCAAAGAATGGACGAACCGGGTATGTTCAGCCGAGGGATAGACCCAGCGGGCGCTCTGCAGCTGGTAGATGTATCGCAGCCGCTGAACCCATGGAGAATCGATCAAGTCTTTCTCGGTATGCTCGTGAGGATCGGGGTTCGCGAACGGAACGGTAAAGGTGACGTACTTATGGATGGGATCGGCAATAAGCGCAGAGCCATCATACGGAGCGTCGGGCCGGTCTACTGATTCCATGGGTAACGGACATCTTAGCCCACCCGGTCCGAAGGCGGCAACGGTTCAGTCGTGGAAGCACCGGCCGCATGGCGGTATTTCGTGATGAGAAAGTAGGCAGCCGGGTATGATACTGCCGCTCCGAGTACACTGAGAATCAGTCCTCCGAGCATAAATGGACCGGCGTAGGGGAGAACCTGCTCATAGATGCCGTTGAAACTCAGATCATGCCAATCGAACGTTGGTGCATCGGTGCGTCCTAATAGCAAGGCGCCCGTCCAATAGGTCGCACCTAAGATAGGAATGAGCGTCCAAGGATTGTTGATCAGCGCTCCGGTCAACAAGGCTAAAAAGTTAAGACCGAAGAGCCAGGTACACAAGGCCACCATGGCCGTATGAAGACCATAGGTCGGCGAGAAGGCGATGAAGACGCCCAGCGCAAACGCCAGCGCGGTGCGATGCGGTGACTCTTGTAAATGGAGGACTTGGCGCAGAAGCGCTCGGAATGATCGGTTCCCCCGAGCTGAGTTCTGGTGAGCCATATCAGGACTTCAGCGGAAGTGCTCGTAACTGGTGACTGGCATAGGCCGGGCCTGACCCTCGGATGTCATTTGAATGCCGAACCGATGCGGGCGAATCGTTCCGATGTGCGTCATGCGGTAACCTCGTGCTCGTGCTTGCCGATCAATCTTATCGCAGTTGTGCGGCGATGCAGTGAACAGAAGCTCATAGTCTTCACCGCCGGCTAGTGCGAGCCGAATCGGCGAGACTCCGATCGCCCGTGCATAGGCTCGGCAGGCCGGTGAGATCGGGATCTTTCCGAGCTCAACCTCGGCGCCGACCTTGCTTTCATCGCAGAGATGCCGAAGATCTCCGGAGAGGCCGTCGGACAGATCGATGGCGGCGGAGGCAAGTCGTCGATCGTTCAGCCACTGGCCTTCCGCCACTCTCGCAGCGGGGTGGGTGTGTCGGCGGATGAGAAATTGCCGATGGGAGCGCGAAAATTCGGTTTTCTGCTTTCCCCGGCGGAGAGAGGAGGAGGTGCTGCTCATCAAAAGCTGAAGACCCGCCAGGGAGTCACCCAACGTACCCGAGACATAGATGCGATCTCCCGCTTTGGCCCCGTGGCGAAAAAGCGCCCGACGTTCGTTCGTTGTGCCGACCAAGGTGATGCTGAGAAAGAGTCCGGCCTTGGAGGCCGAGGTATCTCCACCGATGAGCGCCACATCATAGGGGCGGCAGGCCTTCATCAAACCGCGGTACAGCACATAGATATACGACTGCTTGAATGTTCTTGGGATGGCAAGCGAAACGAGCAGATAGCGAGGGACGGCGCCCATTGCCGCGATATCGCTGAGATTCGCCATGGCCGCCCGGTATCCGACGGATTCAGGGGGAGTCGATTTCAGGTCAAAGTGGACCCCTTCGGCAAGCAAATCCGTTGTGAAATGCCACCAGGCCTGGGAAGCGGTCTCAATGACGGCTGCATCATCGCCGATGCCCTGAACGAGACCCGGTGCGCGATGGGCAAATCGGTCTGCGAGCGATCGGATGAGCGCAAATTCATGGATGGAGGCGTCGGCCTGACGACGGGCCACGGCACTATCCTATGACCGGGCTGGCCGCCGGTTTGCCATCACCGTCGCCGGAAGTTCAGGCGATCGCCGGCCTTTCCCTGGTCGTAAAGGTCGGATACGGGCCGGCGTAGGAGGAGTCGAGTGCCTCTTGGCGACCGGTGATGTCTTGACTCTTCGGCGGAGGGCAATCTTCATGACGTCGTCCATGGTATCGACAAAAGCCAATTGAATACCCTTGAGGAGATGCTTGGGGATTTCTTCCAGGTCCTTCTTGTTTCGACGCGGGAGAATCACCGTGGTGAGTTTCGCCCGCTTCGCAGCCAAAATTTTTTCCTTGAGCCCTCCGATGGGGAGGACACGGCCGCGCAAGGTGATTTCTCCGGTCATCGCCAAGTCACGTCTCGCCGGCGTGCCGGAGAATGCCGAGGCGATGGCGGTCGCCATCGTGATGCCGGCCGAGGGGCCGTCTTTGGGGATGGCTCCGGCCGGGACATGGATATGCAAGTCCTGCCTGCTGAACATGCCGGGGTTGAGATGCAAGGTCTTTTCTCGTGAGCGGACATAGCTCAGTGCCGCTTGAGCGGATTCCTTCATCACATCTCCCAGGTGGCCGGTGAGCGTCAGCTGGCCTTTCCCTTTCATTACCGTCGCCTCGATATAAAGGACATCGCCTCCCGACTCCGTCCACGCGAGGCCGGTCGCCACACCGACTTCATCTTTTTCCAGCTCTGCTTCCGGGACATATTTCGACACGCCGAGATATTTATGGAGGTTGGATGGGTCGATCGGAAACCCTTGGCCTTTGCCCTCGGCGACTTTCTTCGCGACCTTGCGCATCACGTTGGCGATCTCGCGTTCCAGATTCCGCACTCCGGCTTCCCGCGTGTAGTGCGAAATGATCTGGCGGATCGCCGGCTCCGTCAGGCGGACATGTTTGCCTGTAATCCCATGCTCTTCGAGCTGGCGCGGGATCAGGTATTTCTGGGCGATACCGAGTTTTTCCTCTTCGGTATATCCCGGGATTTCGATGATCTCCATGCGGTCGCGCAACGCGGGAAGGATCGGATCGATCAGATTCGCCGTGGTGATGAACATGACTTCAGTGAGGTCGAAAGGAACTCCGAGGTAATGGTCGGTGAACGCACTGTTTTGCTCCGGATCCAGAACCTCCAGCAGGGCCGCCGAGGGATCGCCCCTAAAATCCATTCCGACTTTGTCCACCTCGTCGAGCATGAACACGGGATTGCCGGTGCCCGCTTGCTTCATGCCTTGAATGATCCGTCCCGGTAAGGCACCTACATAGGTCCGGCGATGCCCGCGAATTTCCGCTTCATCCCGTACGCCGCCCAGGCTGATCCGTACGAACTCACGCCCCAATGCGCGGGCGATCGATTTCCCCAGCGAAGTCTTTCCGACTCCCGGTGGGCCGACGAAACAGAGGATCGGCCCCTTCATCTTCTCTTTGAGCTTTCGGACGGCCAGATATTCCAGGATTCGCTCCTTGACCTTTTCGAGGTCGTAGTGATCCTCGTTCAACACCTTGGCGGCAGCCTTCAGATCCAGGTTATCCTTCGACCGCTTGGACCATGGCAATTCGACCATCCATTCGAGATAGGTCCGCACCGTCGCGGATTCGGCGGTATCCGGATGCATTTTCTCCAGACGCTTCAGTTGTTTTTCGGTCTCCTTCAACACCTTCTCGGGCATCTTTGCGTCTTTGACCCGCTTGCGGAATTCCGTGATTTCTTCCGCCCGCTCGTCGAGTTCCCCCAACTCCTTTTGAATGGCTTTCAGCTGTTCCCGCAGAAAATACTCCCGCTGGGTCTTGTCCATCTCACCCTTGGCTTGGGCCTGGATCTTTTGCTGCATGGAGAGGACTTCGATTTCCTTCCCGAGAATGTCGCTCACTTGGCGAAGGCGTTGAATCGGATCGGAGATTTCCAGGACAGCTTGGGTGGCATCGACCTTGAGGCCGAGATTGGAGGCCACCATGTCGGCCAATCGGCCAGGCTCTTCAAGGTTTTCAATGACAACCATGACATCGGGAATCAAGACTTTCCCTAGGCTCACAATTCGCTCGATCTGTTCTTTCACGGTCCGCATGACGGCTTCCGCCTCGAGAGCCGTGGCCGTCGGCTTCGTATCGATCAGCTTGTCGATCCGAACGGAGTAGTATGGGTCGGTCTGAATGTATTTGGTGATCTTAGCCTTGGCGATGCCCTGCACCAGGATCTTGATCCGTTCATCCGGCAGCTTCAGCATCCGCATGATGAGACCGACGGTGCCGATCGCGTGGATGTCTTTTGGAGTGGGATTCTCGACATCGAGCGCTTTTTGAGTCGCGAGGAAGATCATCCGATTGCCGGCCAGGGCCGCTTCGATGGCTTTGATCGACATATCTCGTCCGACGAAAAGCGGCAGGACCATGTATGGAAAGACGACGATATCCCGCACCGGTAAGAGCGGGAGCTGGCCGGGAACCTCGATATTTTGGGGAGGCTGAATTTCTTGTTCGTTTGGGTCGGTCATGTGCCTGCCTGTTCTTTATCTATCCCATAAAGAGATGGCGAACTCGACAAACCAGATTTTGGAACCATTCGTCACGCGTCCGTACAACATGAAGCGCGTCACCCATAAGCTGCAGGGGGCATCCTGGACCTGATGACCGATCTGGGTGGCGCGGTGCACCAGATTCAACGATCAGTTCGCGATCACGTCGGGTACAGAATGGTCGTTGCCGGGAATTTCGCGACTGAGCGCCCACCACGACGATGGGATCATCCTCGACGATTATGTGCGGTATGCATTCTGGTCGAAAGGTAGTCGCGGAATTCTGCACCCAATGCCGGATTCTTCAATGCGAACTCAACGGTGGCGATCAGAAAGCCCAGCTTGTCTCCAGCATCATGGCGCTGTCCCTCTACTTCAAGGGCATACATCGGAGATTTTTTTGCAAGCGTCTTGAGTGCATCAGTCAATTGAATTTCTCCATTTTTCCCAGGAGCGGTCCTTCTCAGGATCGGAAAAATTTCCGGAGGAAGGACATATCGGCCGATCACGGCCAGGGTGGATGGAGCATCGGTCGGTGACGGCTTCTCGACTAAATCCTCAACCCGATGCAGACCGTGAGCCAGGCGCTTCGGGGTCACAATCCCGTACCGGCTGACGTCCGCCTTGGGAACTTCCTGAACCCCGAGAACCGCTCCATGGCGTTTTTTATAAACGTGGATCAATTGTGCGAGTCCCGGGACATCGGCATCGATAATCTCATCCCCGAGAATGACGGCGAAGGGTTCGTCGCCGATCAGGTGTTGCGCGCACAACACGGCATGTCCCAAGCCGAGGGCTTCGGATTGTCGCACATAACAGAAATTGGCAAGGTTCGAGATCTGACGGATCTGATGGAGCACCTGACTCTTCCCGGTGCCCTTCAGGTTTTCTTCCAACTCGACGGATCGATCGAAGTGATCTTCAATGGCGCGTTTCCCACGGCCGGTGATGACGATAATGTCTTCGATACCCGAGGCCACCGCTTCTTCAACCGTATATTGGATGAGGGGCTTGTCGACCAGCGGCAGCATCTCCTTCGGAGATGCCTTAGTGGCGGGAAGGAATCGTGTGCCAAGACCGGCGGCGGGAATGACCGCTTTTCTGACAGTCAGACGTGACATGGAAGGATACTATGTGATGGGGTGTGTGAAGTCAAGAAACCGACGAACTCATCGCATGGAAAGTGAGGTGGTCGTCGTTGCGAACAGATACGGGCGATACTCACGAACGAGGTGTGTGGCGTGTCGCTGCTCTGGAATGGCGAGTGAGGTTCAGGATTAATGCGAGAGCTTGGCGACGTTCGGATCAGGCCAGGAGGATGCGCGCATTTCAGGGAGCGGGCGCTTCTTTACAATGCGGGATGACCTCAATATAATCCGGAAGTTTTTGCGCGGACGGGTGGTGTGAGGAGATGCGAGCGATGAGCTGCCTCGCGCGGAGGCTCGATGTGAGTACGTTCGCGGCGGGGTGCATTCTCCAGAGCGGGACAACTTGACGTCTGTTCAAATAGTTGACGTGCGTCGATAACGGAGAGGATCTCAGTGATGGTTCCGACCGTATCCACCATCTCCATGCTTCGTCACAGGAATCCTTATCGGTGATCGAGCATGTCGTCTACAGACCTCGATCGTTCGTGGTCGCGGCCATGGTCGTCTCCATATTATGGAGCGTGCTCGAAGCACTCGCACAGGTTCCAGAACTCAAGGTCGCCTCGATCGAGATTCGGGGAGCCAAACGAATCGAAGTTCCGGCGATTGCCGGTCGGCTCACCCTGAAAGTCGGCGATCGCTACACGCCGGACAATGTACGCGGACAAGTGAAGATTTTATACGACACCGGTTTCTTCGAGGATGTGCAGGTTGAAACCGAATCGGTCGTTCAGGGGATGGCGGTGACCTTTGTCGTGCAGGAGAAACCGTTCATTACCGAGATCGTTTTCGACGGCAATGAACAGTTGACCGACGAGAAATTGAAGGAAAAAACGACCATCAAGAACCAGACATTTCTTGATCAACAGCAGGTGAAGGAAAGCGCAGAGACTATCCGCCTGGCCTACCAGCATGACGGATATTACAACGCACAAGTTGTTCCCGTGATCGAGA
Organism: Nitrospira sp. SG-bin1; assembly: GCA_002083365.1. Lineage (NCBI taxonomy): Bacteria > Pseudomonadati > Nitrospirota > Nitrospiria > Nitrospirales > Nitrospiraceae > Nitrospira > Nitrospira sp. SG-bin1. The sequence continues at coordinate 47,870 of LVWS01000043.1, forward strand.
CGTTAGACGGGGATCGGAAACGTCTGACCTTCCATATTACGGAGGGAGAGAAGGCCAGGATTAAGACGGTCATCTTCGAAGGACTGCGTGCGGCCACGAAGAACGAGATGTTGGCTGTCATGGCGACTCGGGAATGGATCCCTTGGTACGGGTTCTTCACGAAGCTCAAGCTGCCATCGATGGTGTCCGATGCGGGTGTCTTGAAGCGCGACGAGCTGACCAACGATGTGGAGCGGATCAGGGAAGTGCTGCTGAATAAGGGGTACTTCAATGTTCGCGTCGGTCAGCCGTCGGTGGAACTGACCGAAGATAACAAATGGTTCATTGTCACGTACCCCATTACCGAGGGAGAGCCGTTTACGATAGGAGAAATAGGGTTTCGAGGGCATACGGTGTTTGAAGAACCCGAGCTTCGAGAAGGATTGAGGCTCAAGGAGGGGGAGATTTTTCAGCGTGCCAAGATCCGAGATGAGATCACGCGGATCACGGATTTGTATGGGAGCAAAGGGTACTCGTTTGCCGAAGTGACGCCCAGTGTCAATCCGAATAATGAGGAACGGACGGTCGGTATCATCTTCAATATCAAAGAAGGGGAGATGATGCGGATCCGGCAGATCAATATCTATGGCAACGACAAAACGCGGGACAATGTCATTCGACGGGAGATACGAGTCGATGAACAGGATGTGATCGATACGGCTTCTCTGAAACGCAGTTTTCAACGGCTCAATAACTTGAATTTTTTCGAGACCGTCGAAATACTGCCGAATCAGGTCGCGCCCGACAAGGTGGATCTGAACGTGCGTGTGAAAGAAAAACCGACCGGGATGTTCAGCCTCGGCGGTGGGTTCAGTACGCTGGACCGACTGGTCGCGATTGCCGATATCACGCAAGGAAATTTAGGCGGGTACGGTTATCTGGGACGCATTCGCGGCCAGCTGGGCCAACGAAGACAACTTGGGTCCATTACCTTCCGCAATCCCTACCTGTACGATTCGTTGACGTCATTGCAAATAGACGGCTACCTCACGCAGACGAATTTCCTGTCCTATTTTGAGAACCGAACCGGCGGAAACGTCACGCTCGGCCGCTGGTTGTCGGAATATGTAACGGGGAGCGTCAGCATCTTTGGGGAGCAAATCACGTTCAAAGACCCTCAATTCGGCATTTGTCCTGATCTGGTTCCGATCGTATGCCGCCAATTGGGGACACAGTCATCGACGGGATTTCGGTTTGCCTTGTTCCGTGACACCAGAGACTACTACCTCGATCCTCGCTCCGGCTGGCGTATCGGTGGAGGGTTTGATATCGGAACGCCTCTTATGGGAGGGTCCAACAATTTTATCAAGTACTACGTCGATGTGATCAAGGTGACTCCGCTTCCGTTTGACATGAGAGTGTCGCTGCGGGCGCGCTTCGGCGAGGTTCAAGCACTCGGTGGGACACAGATCCCGCTCAGTGAACGCTTCTTTGTGGGCGGCATCAATACCATGCGTGGGTTTGCCTTCGGGAGGGCCGGTCCCGTCGTTCCCACGACGAGGGCGCCATTCGGTGCGGCCAAGCAATTAATTTTCAGCAATGAACTGATCTTTACGATCTCTTCCGAAGCAAAATTGAACGGGGTACTCTTTTTTGACTATGGAAAAGGGTTTGACGACGACGAACCGTTGTCGCTCGACTTAAGATCGGCGGCCGGCTTGGAGGGACGCTGGATCTCTCCCTTCGGCCCATTGCGTGTCGCCTATGGACTCAACCTTGATCGAAGGACCGGTGAACGATTTGGCGTATTCGAGTTTACGATCGGGACGTTATTCTAGTCGGAGCCTTGACGTGGTGGATCGATGTGGAAAACGGTGGCCATTGGCGGGTCGGTGTCAATGGACATTGATGTCGACGGCGGTCACCGCCATGCTAGTGCTAGGCGGGTGTGCCGCAAGCGGAGGCAAAATCGACGGGAAGATCGGCGTGATCAATTCTCAGCGCGTGCTCAACGAGACGAGCGCCGGCAAAAAGGCGAAAGACAATCTGACCTCCTTCTCGAAAAATCGGCAGGCCTTGATGGAATTGGAAGAACGGGAATTGCGGCGAATGGAGGAGGACTTTGTCAAACAGTCTTCCGTTTTGAGCCCCGCCGCGAAACGGGAGCGGGAAGAACAGTTTCGGCGCCGCATGCAGGAATATCAGCAAAAGGCGTCGGAATTGAATCGGGAAGTCCAGGAAAAACAAAAAGACGTTCTGGAAGGGTTTCGCGACAAGATTGAAACCGTCACCGCGAAGGTCGCCAAGCGTCTCGGATTGCAGGTTGTCGTCGACAAGACGAAGGGAGGGACGACCATCTATCATGAGGAGAGTCTGGACATTTCAGGGCCGGTCATTGAAGAGTTCAACAAAGAATATCCCTAGTTTCTGAGGGAGGGACGTCATGACGGGTGCAATGCGGGCGACATGGCTGGGCATCGTGGTATTGCTGACGCAGGGGGGGGGTCCGCTCTACGCAGGGGAGGCGGTCCGCGTCGGAGTGATCGATCAGCAGCTGGTGATGGAACGAACGAAGGCCGGGAAGCTGGCCTTGGAAGATATGAAGGGATATTCCATGACCAGGCAAAAGATCATCAGCGCCGATGAGCAGGAACTGAAGGATCTCGATCAGTCCTTGCAAGATCCGAACGCCAAGCTCACCGATCAGTCGAAGCAAGAGAAAGAGGAGCAATTACGGGGAAAAATGGAAGCGTATCAGCGTCGTCTTCAAGAGTTCAATCGAGAAGTGCAGCAAAAACAGCGCGAGATGGTCGCGGAATATGCGCAAAAGATCGCCGCTGCCGCGCGGGCGGTGGCTCAGAAAGAGGGCTACGCGGCAATCTTCGACAAAGGGAACGAGGCGTTCATCCGCATCGTCCTCTATTATCAACCCGCGTTGGACGTCACGGACTCGGTCATCAAGGAGTTTGATCGGCAGAACCCGTAAACCTATTCGGGACAGAGAGGAGGCAGAGCCAATGGCAGCGGTCGAGCAGGCTGAAATTCAGGCGTTACTTCCGCACCGGTACCCGTTCTTGCTGGTGGATCGAATCAAAGAATTTGAACCGCATAAGCGGATCATTGGAGTCAAAAATGTGACGATCAATGAGCCGTTCTTTCAAGGCCATTTCCCAGGACGCCCTGTGATGCCGGGAGTGCTCATTATCGAAGCCATGGCGCAAGCAGGTGGTGTGTTGGTATTCAAGTCGGGAGGAACGGTCGGGAAGACGATCATGTATCTGACCGGTGTCGAGGAGGCCAAATTCCGGCGTCCAGTGGTCCCGGGCGATCAGCTTCGGTTTGAGATCGACGTACTCAAGAAGCGTCCGCCATTCTGGAAGATGCAAGGGAAAGCGTACGTGGACAACGAAGTGGTCTGTGAAGCCGTGGTGACGGCGATGGTGATGGAAGAGAAGACGGAAACACGGTAAGCGGTTCCATCGCTCCGGAATCCCCTGAACCGTCGGGGAAAGTGGTGGACAAGGCAGTGATCCAGTGGTTGGCCAACGGCCGGTAATGTTTGACGCTACCATAAGGGGGCATGTGTGAAGATACATCCAACAGCTATCGTCCATCCCAAGGCGACGCTCGATGATGACGTCGAGATTGGGCCATTTTGTGTCGTCGGAGAGCACGTGGCGATCGGGAAAGGGAGCCGACTCCTCTCGCATGTGAACATAGAGGGATGGACGGAGATAGGGGAGCGGAATGAAGTGCATCCCTTTGCTTCCATTGGAGGGCCTCCTCAGCATCTGGCGTATAAAGGGGAACCCACAAAAGTGGTCATCGGTCAGGAGAACATTATCCGTGAGTACGTCACGATCAACCGGGGAACCGTTCAAGGGGGCGGGGTGACCTCGCTCGGCTCCAAGAGTATTCTGATGGCCTACGTACATGTCGCGCACGATTGCCGGCTCGGCGATCAGATTATCATGGCCAATGCGGCGAGCCTCGCGGGACATATCACCATCGGGGATCATTCCGTGATCGGGGGGTTGACCGGTGTGCTTCAGTTTGTGCGCATCGGAGAGTACGTCATGGTCGGCGGCTGCTGCGCCATCGGTCAGGATATTCCTCCGTTTACGTTCGCCGCTGGGGGATATCGAGCACATCTGTATGGCCTCAACACCGTCGGCTTGCAACGGCACGGCTTCTCGGCGGACCGTATCGCCTTGCTGAGAAAAGCGTTTGATTTACTCTTTCGGGAGGGGCATCGAACGGCGGAGGCGATTCGCTTGGCGAAGAAGGAATTTAAGGGGCAGGCCGACGTCGCCAAGATTCTCATGTTCATGGAAGGTACTAAACGCGGAATCTCCCGGGCGGTGAGCCTCGATATGGAACGCGAGTTCGATCAACCCGTCTAGCCCCTGTCACGATGACCATGGCCATGCCTATAGCGGACGGTCGAATCGGGGTGATTGCCGGGAATGGACGGTTTCCCATCATCTTTGCCGATAACGCGCGCAAGATGGGTCTTCGAGTCTTTGCAGTGGCTCACGAAGGTGAAACGGAGCCGGAGCTTGAACGGCATGTCGATCGGATCCATTGGGTGAAGATCGGCCAGCTCAATAAGTTGATCAACGCCTTCAAGGCCGACGACGTGCGGAACGTCGTCATGTTGGGAGGGATTAAGAAAACTCACGTCTATAGCCATGCCCGTCCTGATTTCCGCGTGTTGGCTCTGGCCGCGAAATTGGTTCTTTGGAAGGATGATGATATTCTACGCGCACTCGCGGCAGAACTCGAAAAGGACGGTATCACCATCTGCGAGTCGACGTTCGGCCTCGAAGGAATATTGGTTGAGGAAGGGACGCTCACATCCCGCCAGCCGACCAAAAAAGAGTGGGTGGATATTCGCTATGGGTGGGATGTGGCCAAAGAGACGGGCCGTCTCGATATCGGGCAATGCGTCGTGATTAAAGACCGAGTCGTCGTGGCCGTCGAAGCGGTCGAAGGAACCGACGAAGCGATCAAGCGCGGAGGCGAACTGGCCAAGGATGGAGCGGTGGTGGTGAAGCGGTGCAAGCCACAACAGGATCTCCGATTTGATTTGCCCGCCGTCGGCCCGCGGACGATCGAAGTCATGCGTTCCGTCAAGGCTTCCGTGCTCGCAGTCGAAGCGGGTCGGTCCGTCATGCTGGATCGAGAGCTCCTTCTCCGTGAAGCGGAGAGTGCCGGAATCGCCGTCGTTGGGGTGGCTCGCGAAGAAGAGCCGAACCCTGCGGCGACGGCCAATGGGTAAGCTGAATGGAACCGATGGCTGTTGATCCATCTGTATCGAAACGACAATCCCTTATCGGTGTCCAAGACTTTCCAAGATTGAACCCCATGCTAGTATGGCCAAACTTCGCGCCGGAGTAATCGGGGTCGGGCATCTCGGGCAACACCATGCGAGACTGTATGCCTCGTTGCAGGACTCGATGTTGGTCGGCGTGGTCGATCAGGACTCCGGACGGGCTTCTCTCATCGCCCGTCAATATGGGGCCCAGACATATGATGGTCTGCCAGACCTTTTGAAACACGTCGATCTCGTCAGTATTGCCGTCCCCACATCCGCGCACTATCCCGTTGCCAAAGCCTGCCTCGAAGCCGGGAAACATGTGCTGGTGGAAAAGCCAATCGCCGTGCTGCCGATGGAGGCTCGGGAGCTGGTGGAACTGGCCACGATCAATAGGTGCACATTACAAGTCGGACACAGCGAGCGGTTCAACCCCATCATGCAGCTGATGCGGCCCCATATTCGGCGGCCGGTGTTGTTCGAGGGCCAGCGAATGAGCGTTTACGGAGAGCGCGGCACGGACGTCGATGTCGTCTTGGATTTGATGATTCACGACCTGGATTTGGTGTTATCCTGCAATCCCGGTCGGGTGGAAGAGGTACGGGCTGCCGGCCTGTCGGTACGTTCTTCTACGAACGATGTCGCCAATGCGTACATCCAATTCGAAAGCGGAAGCGTCGCCAGCTTGGTCGCCAGCCGAGTCTCATTGAAGGCGATGCGGCAACTGCGTCTATTCCAACCGGATGGGTATCTCTGGATGGATTTTCAATCTCGTCAGGGAGTGATCGGCCGCCGAACACCTGAGTCTGGGGCGAGACCGATGGTGGCCGTTGAAGAGGTCCACGCGGGCGATGATGAGCCCCTCAGATTACAACTAGAGTCGTTCCTGCAGGCCATTCGCACCCAATCGTGTCCGGTCGTATCGGGCGAAGATGGAACGGCCGCTCTTGAGCTGGCCCATCACGTGCTCTCCGCCATCAAGACGTTCGGAACGCGTGCGATCTGACGGAGGAGATTCGTCTGTCGGCCGACCATGTCGGTTCTTCAGCGGCCGTGCGAACCAGATCGCTATCATGCCTATGGTCTTGTAGATCGTCATGGCCCGTATTCTGATCGTTACTGGCGAAGCTTCCGGCGACCTTCACGGAGCCAATCTTGCCAAAGCGCTGAAAGCGCGCGATCCTCAGGTTTCATTGGCTGGAATCGGTGGGCGTGCGATGGAGGCGGCCGGCGTGCGATTGGTGGAGGAAATGGGGCGATTTGACGTTATCGGGATGGTCGGTCCCTTGGCCTTACTGTCGATCATTCGACGGTTCCTCATGATGCGGCGGTTATTCCGATCAAAACAATGGGACACCGTGGTGTTCATCGACCATCCGGGTCTCAACCTGCGGTTCGCGTATTTCGCCAAGGCGGCCGGGTTACGGGTGATTTATTATATTGCCCCGCAGATCTGGGCGTGGGCCCCTTACCGGATTCGTTGGATCAAGCAGCGAGTGGATCATGTCCTGGTCATACTCCCGTTTGAGAAGTCGTTATACGATGAGGCGGGTGTGCCTTGTACGTTCGTCGGCCACCCTATATTGGATGCAGTGGAAAGCCGGTATGATCGGACGGAACTCCGAACCAGATTCGGGTTTTCCGTCGGTGAGCGAGTCATCGCCTTGTTGCCGGGGAGCCGGCCACGTGAAGTGCAGGTTCTGTTGCCGATTCTTCTCGATGCGGTAGAGAAATTGGCTCGCCGAGACCCAAAAACGAAGTTTATTCTGGCGCAAGCTTCCACCATACACGATAATCTGTTGCAGCCTCTCCTGGCGGGAAGCTCGGTTCCTATCGCGCTGGTGAAAGAACAGGCCACCGAAGTGATGGTGGTGTCGGACCTTGTGCTGGTGGCCTCCGGGACGGCCACGTTGCAAGCGGCTGTGGTCGGAACCCCGATGGTGTTGTTCTATCGAACCACGCCGCTGACGTTTTGGTTCGCGAATATCGTGATTCGATTCATGATCCGGGTCAAATGGATCGGGTTGGTCAATCTGGTGGCGGGCCGGACGGTCGTGCCGGAATTGCTTCAGTCCGCTGCGACAGGGCAGCGATTGTATGAAGAGGCTCTTCGAATCTTGGAGGATCGGACGATCTATGACGGGATGAAACAAGACTTGGCACAGGTTCGGACCGCGTTAGGAGCACCAGGGGCGTCAGCCAAAGCGGCGAAGGTGGTGTTGGCGGCATGTCAGGCTTAGAGCGATTCAGGCGACTCATGAGTTATGTCAAGCCGTACCGCATGCGGTTCCTGGCCGCCTTTGTCTGTTCGGGTCTGGTGGCGCTGTTGAGCGGGGCCTATGCCTGGCTCGCACGCCCGGTCTTGGACGAGATCTTCATCCAGAAAAACGAGCAGATGCTGCTGGTATTGCCGTTGGCCCTCTTCGGCATCGCGACGCTGAAGGCGGTGTTTAGTTACGGCGTGGGATATTTGATGGCTTATGTCGGCAATCGTGTCGTGGCGGATATCCGACAGGAACTGTTCCAGCGGCTGATGCGGTTGTCCGTCGGGTTTCACGACACCAATACGTCGGGACGTTTGGTCTCCCGAATCGTGAACGATGTGGGGATGATGGCCAATGCCGCGTCGAGTGTCGTGAAGGACATTTTCCAGAACGGTCTTACCTTTCTCGCGATGGTCGGCGTGATCCTTTATCAGAATTGGAGGTTGGCGGCGATCTCGCTGGTCGTGATCCCGCTTTCGGCGCTGACGATGGTGCGGGTGGGAAAACGGCTGAAGCGGCTGGCGGCCAGTGGACAGGAACAGATGGGGGACATGGCTTCCACGCTCCAGGAAACGTTCGCGGGCATCCGAGTCGTAAAGGCGTTTGGGCGCGAAGAGGCGGAGGCCGAGCGATTCAAGGAACGCAATCAGGCCTTTCTCTCGACCACGTTGAAGTCCAATCAAGTGTGGTCGCTCGGTCATTCGCATATGGAAATCATCGGCGTGATCGGCGTCGCGATCATCATCTGGTACGGCGGTTATTTGGTCATTCATGACATGATGACGCCCGGGGCCTTTTTCTCCTTCATGGCGGCGATGTTTATGGCCTATACGCCGATCAAAAAACTGTCGGGGGCCAACAATTTGATTCAACAGGCGTTGGCGGCGGCCGAACGGGTCTTCGACGTGTTGGACATGGAAACCGAGCAGTCTCGGAATCGTGGTACGATTCCGCTGTCCGGAATTCATCGGGCGATCGAATTCCAGGGCGTTTCTCTGCGGTATGAGAATCAAACGGTCCCCGCTCTGACCGATGTGGATCTCACGATCAAACCCGGCGAAGTGGTGGCGCTCGTCGGAAGCAGCGGAAGCGGAAAGACCACCTTGGTCAGTTTATTGCCCCGTTTTTATGAGCCGACGGTGGGGCGTATTTTCATAGACGGCATTCCCTTGGCCTCGTACGAGTTACGCTCGCTGCGGGCTCATATCGGAATCGTCTCGCAAGAGGTCGTCTTGTTCGATGACACCGTCCGAAACAACATCGCCTTCGGAAAGAGCGGAGCCGATCAGGCCGACGTGGAACAAGCGGCGAAACTGGCCTATGCGCATGATTTTATCATGCGGCTGCCGCAAGGATACGATACCATCATCGGAGAACGAGGCCTCAAGCTATCGGGCGGCGAACGGCAACGCCTGGCGATCGCCCGAGCCATTCTTCGTGATCCGCCGCTTCTGATCCTCGATGAAGCGACATCGGCACTCGATACCGAATCTGAACGGATCGTACAGTTGGCTCTGGCCAATTTGATGAAAAACCGAACGACCCTCGTGATCGCTCATCGGCTCTCGACCATTCAAAACGCCGATCGTATCATCGTCTTAGATCGCGGGACCATCGTTGAAACAGGTCCTCATGATGAATTGCTTCGACAGGGAGGCGTCTATCGCCGCCTACATGCCATGCAATTTCAGGATGTGACCAGTGTGTGACGACGTGAGGTGTTGAGTGCTGAGTGCTGAGGATGGGATCAGCCGGAAGCGTGCCGCCCAGTGGGTGAAGTGTTCGCTGCTGCCTCCGATCGCAGCCGCTGCCATTCGCACCGTCGCGCACTCGATGCGGTGTGAGACGCGCGGCCACGAAGCGCTCGATGCGTTGTATCGGGAGGGGCGCAACATTATCTTGGCCTTTTGGCACGCTCAACAATTGATGATCCCGGTCGGGTACCGAGGGCGAGGTTCGCATGTGCTCATCAGCCAACATGGCGATGGAGAAATCATCGCCAGGATCATCGCTCGGTTCGGCCATGAAGCGGTTCGAGGGTCGAGTACGCGCGGTGGGGCCGGGGCGCTTCGGGCCCTGATCAAGCTGGGACGATCCGGTCGGGATGTGGTCGTGACGCCGGACGGTCCGAAGGGACCTCGCCAGGTCGCAAAGCTCGGCGTCGTTCATCTCGCCAAGGCGACAGGCCTTCCCATCGTGCCGCTGGTCTTCGCCTGCTCAAAAAAAAACTCTTTGCGAGCTGGGATCGCTACATGGTCCCGTATCCGTTTTCCAGAGGACTGTTTCTCTACGGACATCCGCTCTGGGTCTCACGCGAAGCGGATGAAGCCTCGCTGGAATCAATCCGTATGGAACTCGAGACGGTCCTCAATCGACTGACGGATCAGGCGGAACAAGAGATCACTGGTAACCGCCAAGCGCAGTGACGAATGCTTCTCGGTGCTCTATGTGTATGTATGACACGCGGCGGTCGGTGGTGTGTCCATGTGGAAGCTTCTCTATAACCTCGGTCTTCTTCTCGCTGCACCGGTGATCGGAGGCGTCCTCTTCGCCAAGCCCCGATGTCGACCAGGGTTTTTCCAGCGAATGGGCTGGCAGGGTCACAGTCCCGACGGCGGTGGATCACCTCAGCCGCTTGTTTGGGTGCATGCGGTTTCGCTCGGAGAAGTGGTGGCGGCCGTTCCGCTCGTGAAGGCCCTGCACGAACGCCATCCGGAGTGCCGCTACATCGTGACGACGGTCACCGAGACCGGACGCGAGGCAGTGGAACAACGTTTAAGAGGCATTGCAGAACATCGGTACGCCCCGCTGGATTTTTCTTGGGCCGTGGCCGGGATGGTTCGACGCCTACGCCCCGTGCTCTACGTGTTCGTCGAGACCGAACTATGGCCGAACTTACTGTGGACGTTAGGGGAACAGCATGTGCCCGCTGTCCTGGTGAACGGACGGTTATCTTCCCGGTCGTTTCGCCGACAGGACTTGCCCGTGATTCGTTCTTTTTATCGCTCCGTGCTCCGAACGCTCACTCTCTGTCTGATGCAGTCCGAGAGAGATGCAGATCGTATTGTTGCATTGGGGGCGGAACCCACGGGGGTTCACGTCACCGGCAATATCAAGTTTGATCAACCGCTGCCCGACGTTCGTTCGGATGGGATGTCGCGCCGAAGCTTCGGGGTTGATGAGCACGAACAGCTGATTCTTGCCGGCAGCACGCATCCCGGAGAAGAGGAACTGCTGGCCGCGGCCTATCGGCAAATCGTCAAGACTCATCCCTCAACGGTATTGATGGTGGCGCCGCGCCATATCGAACGGGCTGAACGAGTCGAAGCGATGCTTCGAGAAGCCGGATTGGTCGTCCACCGGAAGAGTCAACTTCGGGAAAAGCAATCCGGCCCGCGTGTGGTTATCCTGGATACCAGAGGGGAGCTGGCTCGGGCTTATCGGGAAGCCGTCGTGGCATTTGTGGGAGGGACGTTGGTTCCCGTGGGAGGGCATAATCTGCTGGAACCGGCGGTGTGGGGCACGCCCGTTCTATTTGGGCCCTATACGGACCATTGTGCCGAGGTTGCGACGCTCTTATCCGAGGCTGGAGGGGGTCGCCGAGTGACGGGAGAGGACCTCGCTACTTCTCTTGAAGAATGGCTGAGTCAGCCTGAGACCCGATATCGAGTAGGACAGGCAGCCAAGCAGGCGGTGTTGGACAACCAAGGCGCACTCACACGGAGTTTGGAGTTCATTGAAACCTGTCTCGGCACGGCGCCATCGTATTCCGATTCGTGTGTAGCAACGGGGCCGGGACCTCTTATGGCCAAACCGTAACATGACGCTCTTGCATCCTGGACAACCGGTCCGTACAGGGCTGTATTGGGTTGCCGGGTTGTACGGCCTCATCGTCCGATTGAGGTTGTGGTGCTATCGACAAGGTTGGTTCACGACCACCAGGCTACCCTGCTGTGTCGTGAGTGTCGGCAATCTAACCGTCGGGGGGACAGGAAAAACGCCCGTCGTTATTTTTCTGACGCAGCGGCTGTTGGCCCAGGGGCGAAGGGTCGCCATCTTGAGCCGGGGATACAAACGGACAAGCAAGGTTCCCTATCTTCTGGTGTCCGATGGATCGCGGCTGTTGGTCGATCCATCGGAGGCCGGAGACGAGCCGTTTCTCATGGCGCAGCGTTGTCCGCAGGCCATTGTCGCGGTGGGAGCCGATCGAGTCGCGCTTGGTCGATGGGTGCTGGAACGGTACCCCGTCGACTGCATCGTGCTCGATGATGGCTTTCAGCATCGGGCGCTGCATCGTGATGTCGATCTTGTGCTGCTCGATGCCACCGACGCTGAAGGCCTCGATGCACTACTTCCAGCTGGAAGATTGCGCGAACCCTTGCAGGAGTTGGATCGGGCAAGTGCCGTGATGATTACCCGGGCAGATTCGCATCACGATGTGGAAGCGATCCATAGCCGATTGCGAGCGGTGGCTTTCCCATACGAGGACGCCATCGAAGCGGTGTTTCGACCGGAATCATTCCTGGCGATCGTTTCAGGGGAACAACAATCCATCGCATGGGGTCGCACGAAAACAGCTTGGTTGGTCAGCGGGATCGGGAATAGTCGATCATTCCGCCGGTTAGCCGAATCCATTGAGGTGAAGATCGTTGGAGAGACGGTGTTTGACGATCATCATCGCTACCATGACCATGAAGTCGGACAGATCCGGGCCAAGTTGCGAGTCAATCGAGCGGAGATCGTCCTGACGACCGAGAAGGACGGCGGAAAACTATCCCCCTTCCTTCTCCCCGAGGATTCTTGGTGGATGCTGCGCCTTGGAACTGAAGTGACCCGCGGAGAAGATCGGCTGCATCGGTTGATCGATGGACCGCCATCAGACGGAATACAGCGATTGGATCCTCATGCGTAAAGATCGGTCTCGGAACATCTTGGTCCGGGCTCCCAATTGGATCGGCGATGCGGTCATGTGCGAGCCGGCCGTCCGGGGGTTGCGGTCTTTGTTCCCCGAGGCGAACGTAATGATGCTCGCCAAACCCGCCATCGCGGAGTTATTCACCGCCCACCCGGGCCTTAACGGCGTGCTCCTGTACGATGACCAAGGGGCTCATGCGGGGCTTGCAGGGAAGTGGTTGCTGGCTGGTATGTTACGGCGGTATGGCTTTGACTTGGCGGTACTGTTTCAGAACGCATTCGAAGCGGCATTCCTGGCATGGCTCGCCGGGATTCCGCGGCGGTATGGCTATGCTACGGACGGGCGAGTCTTGTTCCTGACCGAACCGATCGCTCTTCCCGACGGCCCTGTGCCGGTGCATCAAGTCGAGTACTATTGGAACTTGCTGAAGCCATTGGGACTGGCCGGTGGAGCCACTTTCCCCACGTTGACCGTATCGGCAGCCGAGGACCGAATGGCCGAGGTACGGCTTGCTTCAGCCGGTATCGAATCCTCTGATCTCCTTATCGGAATCAACCCGGGCTCGACCTATGGTAATGCCAAACGTTGGCAGCCGGACCGATTTGCCGAAGTCGCGAAGCGACTCGTGCGCCAATTGAACCAGACTGGAAATTTGCAGGTTGCCGTGGTCATTTTTGGGGCGAAGGGAGAGGAGCCGTTGGGGAAGGCTATTGCAAATCAGGTCGGTGGGCGATCAGTTGTCTTATCCGGTGCGACGACCATTCGGGAGCTCATGGGAGTGGTGAAGCGTTGCCGCCTGCTGATTACCAATGATACCGGGCCGATGCACATCGCCGCCGCCTGTGGTGTCCCGGTCGTCGCGGTATTCGGTCCCACCGATTGGCGAACCACCGCGCCTTATGGGCAAGAACGGTCGATCGTACGGGAAGCCGTCGACTGTGCCCCCTGCCTCCTCAGGGAATGTCCCATTGATCACCGTTGTATGACAAGGGTTTCGGTAGAGCAAGTGTACGAGACGGCAATGACTCAACTTGCGGGTGTATTCGGTCCGTCTGGTCTGCCTCGTCTATCTGGTCCAGACCAGACAGACCAGATCCTTTCCGGTTATACCATCTTTCTCGATCGAGACGGAACACTCAATCCCGACCCAGGCTATATCAAATCTCCCGATCAGTTTGAGTTGTTTCCAGGCGTCTCGGAGGCGCTCGCGAGCCTGAAACGGGCCGGCGCCCGATTGATCGTCGTCACCAATCAATCGGGAGTCGCACGAGGATTTTTGTCGCGCGAGGATCTCGATGCCGTGCACGTGAAACTTCAGCGTCTCCTCGAGGCTGCGAGCGCCTCACTTGACGCGATTTATTACTGTCCTCACCATCCTGACGACGGATGTGCGTGTCGGAAACCGAACCGTGGGATGATTGATCAAGCGGTGAGGGACCGAGGGGTGAATCTCAACCGGGCCTACCTGATCGGGGATCACCTCCGTGATATCGAGCTGGCGAAGAGGGCGGGCGTGCGCAGTATCTTGGTGACGACGGGAGTCGTATCCTCTCAGGAAGCCGAAAGGTGGAAGGATTCAGAAACTGCTCCAGATTGGATCGCCGCTTCATTGAGAGAGGCTGCGGACTGGCTATTGTCCGATGCAGAGAGGATGGCTGCTTCGAATCGTACGCATCAGACGGCGCCTCCCTGAGTACGTTAAGGAGAGGAGATGCTGTGTCATCTCGGTCTTGTGCCGGCTGAGACGTATACGTAAGTTAATGGGTGGAGAGCATGATGCGTGCGAGAGTCAACTGAGTGGCTCAAGCAAGAGGATGGTGACCGTGAATCCGCAAGCAACCGGGTGCTCCATTCCTTGTAACCTCTGCGGTGGTACTGAGATCTCGATTCTTTCAAACAGGAGCCGAAGCGGGAAGCCGTTGCGGACCGTCATTTGTCGGGCCTGCGGGCTTGTATGGTCGGATCCGCGCCCTCATGACGCCCGGCAGTTTTACGAAGAGGAATATCGCCTCTCCTATAAGCACACCTACAGCCCAAAACCCAAGCATGTTCTGCGCGCAGGCCATGTGGCCTTGTCACGATTTGAAAAGATCGAACGGCTGCTCCTGAATCGGAAAGCCGTGCTCGATGTCGGCACTGGCGGAGGGGAGTTCGCCTATCTGCTTCAATCGCTCGGACATCGTGTGTGTGGGATTGAACCCAATAGGGGTTATGCCGACTATTCCATACGGGAATATGGGCTCACGGTTCAAGTTGGGTTCGTGCAAGACGCGACATTCCCTCTCGACTCGTTCGATGTGGTGACGATCTGGCATGTCCTCGAACATACGGAGGATCCTGGTTCCATTCTGGCGCTGCTCCGTTCCTGGCTGAAGCCGGACGGCACGCTTGTCGTAGAAGTGCCGAATGTCGAGGCCACTTGCCAGTCTCCTCGCAGTACGTTCCATGAAGCGCATCTCTATAACTTCAATGTCGTGTCCCTTCGAAGGTTGGCCAAAAAACACGGGTTGTTCGAGGCCCGGCACTTGATCTCCCGCGACGGTGGAAACATCACGATGTTCTTCACGCGCACCGCACCGCTGATCGCGGATCAGTTCGAAGCCGTTATTCCGGGTAACTATGAGTGGGTGTCGAGGATCGTGCGTCAGCACGGCAATGTGCGACACCATCTGACGCCGCTGCCTTACCTGCGGATGTGGCAGCGCCTCTGCCGGTCTTTGCGAGAGCGTCGCCAAACAGCCGACGCGAGGAGCGGGAAGGCGCTGCTCGACGGGCTTTATTCGGCACAATCGCGCGACCGCTCGACGGAATGTGGATGAGCGGAATATGCAAGCATGATCACACCTGTTCTTACTTGGTCCTTCGGTGAGGTCGCACCAGGGTGTAACTGTGAACTGCGTCGCTAAGCGCTTCTCAGCGGTTGTGAAGAGTGCCCGCATTCTTTTGATCAAGCCCAGTTCTCTCGGCGATATCGTCCATGCGTTGCCCGTTGTGTCGGCAATCAAAACACAATGGCCGGGATCGCATATGACCTGGCTGGTGAAACGACAGTGGACTGATTTGGTCGAACGGGCCGAGGGGGTGGACCGTGTGTGGCCGGTGGAGATGACGGTGAGGAGCTGGATCAAAGAAAGTTTGGCGCTGCGGGCAGAACGGTTTGATCTCGCCATCGATTTGCAAGGGTTGTTTCGCAGTGGTGTCTTGGCGCGTGTGAGCGGCGCACCGACACGTATTGGATTCGCGAACGGCAGAGAGGGGAGTCCATGGTTCTATACTCGTCGCGTACCGGTTCTCAGCCCCGATATCCATGCCGTTGACAGATATCTTTCGGTTGTCTCGGCGTTGGGAGCGTCTCTGCCTGCCAAACCGCGATTTGGATTCAGGTTGCTGGAGGAAGACATGGCGTCGGTTCGAGCGCTCTGTGGGCACAGGGGCTTCTCGGTGGACCGGCCATGGATCGCCATGAATATCGGGGCGCGATGGCAGACCAAGCGTTGGCCGCTGACCTCTTTCGCAGCCGTGGTGGATCGGTTGTATGAGGCGCATCGTGATCCGGTCGTTATAATAGGAGGTCCGGAGGAGCGTATCTACTCGGAGCGATTGAGGGCCCTGACGGACCATCCGTTCATCGACCTGTGCGGTGAAATTCCATTGGGCTGTTTGCCGGCATTGCTGTCGAAAGCGACCGCCATGATCACGAACGATTCCGGCCCAATGCATATCGCCGCGGGGCTTGGTGTGCCGGTCGTGGCGATGTTCGGACCCACGAGTGCGGCTCGAACCGGACCGTATGGGGATGGTCATCAGGTGCTGACCGGTGGAGTTCCCTGTAGCCCTTGTTTCAATCGTGTCTGCCGACATGATCCAGAGTTGGAATGTCTTCATCTCATTCAGCCGACTCACGTGGTTGAGCTGATACGATCGCTGACCGCGACTCACGCCCCATGTCGATGAACGTCCTGATCGTTCGCCCGGACGGCATCGGTGACGTCCTGCTCTCGCTTCCTGTGGCGACGCAACTGAAGCGTCTTATGCCTGGGGTGGCGGTTGGGTTTCTCACCAGTCCTACGGTTGCGCCCCTTCTCGATCACCATCCCGACGTGGATTATGTACGAACCATTCGCTTCACGGATTCATTGAAGGAACTCCGTCGCGCCTTTTCAGACGGAGTCGAGGCGACGATTTTTCTGAAACCGTTTCGCCGTCTCATGTGGGCCGCATGGGTGACCGGCGTACCGATTCGAGTCGCCACTGGTTACCGGTGGTATAGCCTGTTGGCCAATCGCCTTGTCTACGAACATCGCAGCGAATTTCTCAAACATGAATCCGAGTACAACGTTGAAATGCTAAAAGGATTGGGCTTGCGTCCGCAGCCTGTGATCCCGCCGGGGCTCACCCTGACCGAAGTCGAACGGGCCGTTGGAGCATCCCGCTGGTCGGGATTGCCGAGTCCTCGTATCGTGGTGCATCCGGGAGGAATTTCGGCGCGCCGGTGGCGGTTGGAACATTACCGCGATCTCGTCACGAAGTTGGCATCCAGAGGATATGGCGTTGTGCTGACAGGCAACGATCAGGAGCGGGGAGAGTTTGAACATGTTCTCCGGCGGTCTACGGCGCTTCCTTCAGGGGTAGTGGATCTTATGGGTCAGCTGTTGCTGCGAGACCTGATGTCGGTGATCGCCAATGCCCACGTCGTCGTCTCGGGAGCGACGGGACCGGCTCACCTGGCGGCGGCCTTGGGTATTCCCGCGGTCACCATGTTTGACCCTCGGCGAAACAATCTACCGGTGAGATGGAAGCCGCTAGGGACCGGAGTCCTGCTTCGACCAGATGTTCCCACGTGCGACAAGTGTATCGGGGAGGTCTGCCCCTATTGGGATTGTCTTGATCGATTGACTGTTGCAAAGGTCACGTCCGCCATCGCCAAGGTGTCAGAGTCGTCCCCTCAATCAGCGCTCACCGTGCTTCATCTGTAAGACGGCCGACCGTTCGGGTGAAACGTTGCATTCTGTATGTCGCTCTTGACTCAAATACGCTTCTGTGTTCATATCCTGAACGTCGGACTCATCACTCTAACTATATGAATCTCCAAGGGCAACGAGATCTTCTCCTGCTGACCGAAGTTGAGCGGGACGGTGCGGTCACACAGCGGTCTCTCGCGACAAAGTTAGGAGTTGCTCTGGGTCTCACCAATCTCTATCTTAAGCGATTGGCACGGAAGGGCTACATTAAGATCACCACGATTCCCTCGCACCGCGTCCGATATTTACTGACTCCCCAAGGATTCGCTGAAAAATCCAGGCTGACCTATCTCTATATGGAGTATTCCTTATCACATTATCGTGATATGCGTGCGCGGCTACGACAAGCATTGTCCCACGCGGCTCACCATGGATCGAAACGAGTCGTCATCTATGGAACCGGTGAACTTGCGGAAATGGCCTATCTTTCGCTTCGCGAAATGCAGATAACCTTGGTTGGATTCGTAGATGATACGCAGCCGGAGTCATTCTTATCTTATCCGGTCTGGCCTCTGGAAGCGTTAAGCGGATGGGAGTTCGATACGGTGCTGCTGGCGAATATTGAACAGACGGCGCAGCATCGAAAAAAGTTGGGACAGTATCACGTCCCAGACCAAAAGATTTTAACGCTGGGCCTGCCGGTCTAAGCGTTAAAGAATGGTTCGTTTTTCTGTTCACTGTAAGTGAGAAGGCGAAGCTGTGTCGAAAAGGGTCTGTCTGGTTGAAGAGCTCTAGCTTGTCTATCTGTGAACAGACAAGGAATGCAGAGGAGGAAGACCAGAGAGTCGAAACAGGCCGGACACACACGAGATAGATCCAATGGATCGGACAGACAATCTCCATTGGTACGCCCTTCGTACCAAATCCCGCCACGAAAAACTGGTGCGAGATCAGTTGGACAAGCAGGGAATCGAACCATTGCTTCCCACGATCAAACGGTTGAGTCAATGGAAGGACAGGAAAAAGGAAATCGAAGTTCCGCTGTTCTCGGGGTATTGTTTCGTGCGATTCTCCCAGCACGAAAAAACTCCCGTACAAAAGATCGTGGGTGTCGTCGAAATCGTCGGGAGCGGAAGTCGGCCCGAACCGATCCCCGAAGAGGAAATCAACGGCCTGCGCCGCCTCATGACCAGCGTTCTTCCCTATGATCCCCATCCTTATCTTCATGAAGGGATGAAGGTGGAAGTTGTTCGAGGGCCATTGCAGGGAGCACACGGGATTCTCTTGCGGAAGGATAAGCGATATCGACTCGTGATCGGGGTTCGTGTGATCCAGCAGGCGGCGGTGGTAGAAATAGATGTGAATGATGTGGTGCCGGCGTGAAAAGTCTGTTGTAGAACCAGACGATTTCCTCTTTTGCGATGAAGTGACCGATCTCCTTCTTCGGCGGGAAGACAGCGGCTGGCTTAGCCAATCTTGTAGAGCATGGGGTTGAGGCTATCTGCATGAACACGTCCAAGATTTACTCGATGTACGGGAACACGGTAGTCGAGGGGATGCGGGTACGAGTCGGAGTCGGAGTGGTCGTCCGAGGACCAGGAGAAACCTTGCTCTTGGAAAAACGTCGTGATTGCGGGTGGTGGGGATTGCCAGGAGGAAAGGTGGAGCCCGGAGAATCGCTCGTTGATGCGGCAGTACGAGAGGTGTTGGAGGAAACCGGCCTTACCGTGGAGGTGACGCATCTGATCGGCGTGTATTCCGATCCTGATGGTCGTATCGTGACGTACCCTGATAATGGGGATGTCGTTCAGTTGATCGATGCTGTCGTTGGGGCGAAAGTGTTGTCCGGGTGCATCACATGTAGTGATGAAAGCGAAGAAGTACGATTCTTCAGTCCGTCCCAATTACCTGAACAGATAGTGCCTCCGGCGCGGCAACCTCTTGCCGATGCATTGGAGGGGCGATGCGGAGTCCTCCGCTAGGATGAGTTCGTGGTAACACCATTCCGCGACATCATGGTGCTTAGTCTTGGGCGAGGTCTCCAAGTCCTCGCGGGGCTTATTGCCATCAAAACCGCGACGACGGTGTTGTCACCCGGCGAAGTCGGGAGCATGAATCAACTGATGAGTCTTGCCATTCTCGGGACATCGGCCTTGTTAATGCCCATGACGGCCTATATTGGCCGTGGATGTCTCGAGTGGATGGACGCCGGCATCCTCAGTCGACGGTTGATTTCCTATCTATTCGTGATCGTGTCTGTTGCTCTGGCATGTGGTTCGGCAGTCTGGGCGATTCAGGCTCAGTTCGCAGTGGTTTCAGGAATGGCTCCGGCTTGGGCTGCAGGACTAGTCGTACTGTATACCATTGGTTTTGCGCTTCATACGATGGGGAGCTCAGGGCTGAATCTCATCGGCCATCGATTTCTCTACATCTTGTTCATGAATGTTGCCGCGTGGGGAGGCCTACTGTTGGCACTCTGGTGGTCGAAACAGGAAGCTAGTCCTGAGATCTGGTTGTTCGGAATCTTCTGCGGGTTTCTGCTTTCGTCCCTTTCTTATGTGATTTTAGATCGGTATGCCAGAGCGATTGTATCGATAGGTGCCTCTCACCCGCCGGAGGTACTCCCGTTCGATTGGCGCACGGTCGTCCTGTTTGTGGGGCCGCAGGCCATGGCGTTCTTATTTTTTTGGATCCAGACACAAAGCTATCGGTTTGTGCTCAGTTGGGTTGCTGACATCACGACCGTGGGGTTGTTTGCAGCCGGGTACATGATCTGCTCGGTACCCATGCAGACGTTTGAAAGTCTATTCAACGAATTTTATAGTCCGACGTTATTTCGAGCACTCAAAGGTCAAGACCGGGAAGGGATGGCTCGAGCGTGGAACGATTATGCGGCAGCCTACATTCCCGCCGTCATGCTGTTTGGCGCATTCTTGATAGGGAATGCAACCTTCATGGTGAAGCTCCTCTTGGGAGAACAATTCCAAGCGATCGCCTCGATTCTCATATGGCCTGCATTGACCGAGACGTTTCGAGCCATCTCCTCGACGCTCCATCATCTTGGGTTGGCGAAGGTCGACATGACGGTGAACGTTCTGCCCGTCGTGCTCGGCGCGTTGGTCGCGCCCGCGCTCGTCTATCTTCTGGCTTCCTACGAGCCTCTGCTGGGTACGGCACTGGCGCTTCTAGCGGCTGCGGTGGTGGTATTTGCCGCCGTCATTCCCATCAGTTGCCGTGCTCTGCCGGTCGCATGGCCGGTTCGGCGAATGTTGTACGCGGCAGCATTAGCCGTTCCGTTGTGTTTGTTGGGACGCGCGATGGGTATCGGATTTGGGGAGTTATCCGACGGCAAAGCCATGGCGGCGCTGGCCATCTCCGGACTTGCCATGGTGCTTCTGCAGTATGCCATGGCGAGAGAATGGATCCGTCACGTTCCCGGGATAGGTAGAGCTTATGAAGAGACTCGAACTTGCCCTGAATACGGTGCTGGGTCTCAACAGTGAATGATTGTTTACGAGGACCTATTCCAGAACGATAAGAATACGTTCGAGTGATCATGCATGCCTTGATTGGAGAGGATCTGCGAACCGTGACGCAGCCGGTGATCTCAATCGTGACGCCGTCGCTTAATCATGGCCGTTTTCTCCGGCAAACGATTGAAAGTGTCGCAGCGCAGACCTTCCGAAATTTTGAACATATCGTCGTCGATGGCGGATCGACAGACGAAACAGTCTCTATCCTCAAGCAGTATCCGCACGTGAGATGGGTGTCCGAAAAAGACAACCATGTTGTGGAGGCTTATCAAAAAGCTCTCGGGATGGCGAGAGGCCAATACATCATCCAGTGCTGTGTCTCAGACGGGTTTCTCGATCCAAATTGGTTCAGAAAATGCGTTGAAGTTCTGGAAAAAGATGACGAGGTGTCGCTGGTATGGGGATTTGCTCAAACCATGTCGGAGGATGGCGACCTCTTGAATGTGTCGTTCCAGGAATTCTTTAACGATCCACCGCCACAGAAGCAGGAATTTCTCGCATATTGGATGGCAAGCGGGTTCCCACTGACGGAGGGAAACTATTGCGTCAGAAGTAGTGTGATTAAACGTTGGTTTCCGGATGAGAACTCCGAAGGATGGTTCCGCACATGCGTGCATCCTGGATTTACATACAATTTCATGACACAGGGGTATGTTCCATACTTCATTCCGGTTGTGGCCAACTTCGGGCGGCTGCATCATGACCAGCGGAGCCAACGCCTGCAGAATGTTGAAGGTCCCGCACTGAAAGACTACCTCCGGCAGACGAAGACGTACGTTCGTCAAGTACTCAGGGGAGATGTCACTCATGTCTTTCGTAACGGACGAGGAGACATAGTGCGAACACTTGAGTCAAAGGATCGCGGCCGGCTGCGGCGTCAAATCTGGAGACACAAACTGCTTAGGTCCCACTTACTGAGACGGGATCTTTATACGATTGCAAGGGAGCTGAGCCGCCGATTTCGTCGACGATGGCGCAGTTATTGAGCTAGTGGTTGCCAAGGTCGTGTTGCATTGTTTCTTGGAAGACGGTTTTGGTGATGTAAGTCGGTGGGAGATGTATGGTAGTAATGAATAAGTTCGTAAAAGTCGACCCCTGGTTACAGGAGATTCTTGTTGACCCTCTTGATAAGAGTCCTCTAACTATAAGCGGGACATCACTTGTATCTTCTTATGGCCGCCACTATCCGATGGTGAGAGGCATTTATGATTTACGTCTGCTGACGCAGCATGTGGGAGTTGTGGGGGAGTTATGGAATGAGGGACAGAAGGAATATGAACGTTGGACGGACCAACTCGCATCTCGTGATTCCAAACAATTCTATCTTGAAGAAAAAGATGGCGTGCGGGACGTATATGAGGCGATTCCTCTTGTAGGACGATGTCTGGATATTGGAGGCCATCAAGGGCGTTTGCGAGAATATATCGCAGAGGATCAGGAATACGTTTCTATCGACCCTTATCTGGATGTGTTTGAAGGGCTTACTTCACAAAGTAATCTCCTTGAAGTTTTCGCATCCTTAAGAAAGCCAGCGAACTTTATTTGTGCCCTAGCGGAGCATCTTCCTCTTAGGAGTGAATCATTTGATACTGCTCATATGAGATCCTGCATAGACCATTTCTACAATCCGGAGATTGCATTGCTCGAAGCCCATAGAGTGCTGAAAAGGGGAGGGCAGCTTATTGTCGGATTGTACGTGGAAGGCGGACGAATGGGCCGCTTAACGCCGAAGGAAAGGCTTAAGGAAGCGATCCGTTTCGTGCTTTCTCGAATGAATAGCCGATACAAGGATCATCACATATGGCACCCAACCTACGCTGAATTGTGTTCCCTTATTGCGGGTGTAGGGTTTCACATTGAAAAGACCTACTGGCAACGTGCTTTCGTTGATCGGGTTTGCTATATCAAGGCCGTAAAGAGTTAGAAGGTAGTGTTCGGTGGTTAAGTTCATAGAGGTCCGGCTTTCTGACACTTGAAAGATCAGATCACGCTTCTTATGGATAAGCTACGCACAAACTCCCGACAACTGGATGTGCTCTTCGTCAACGCCGATTCATCGTTACAGGCCTATCAAGGCTTGGCAAAGACCTATTCGGCGATTGAGCCTCCTACATGGGCTCTCTTGCTCGCACAGTCATGCCGAGCAAAAGGTTTCGGCGTGGCGATTCTCGATTGTGACGCGGAAAAGTTGTCGTTGTCCGAAGCCGTGAGTCGGATACACAGCGCACAGCCTCGGCTGGTCGTGTTCGTGGTGTACGGACAGAATCCCAATTCCGGCACGACCGGAATGATCGGGGCCAGCGCACTGGCCGCTGAACTAAAGCAACATCATCCAAACTTCCCCGTCTGTTTCGTAGGGTCTCACACCAGCGCCTTGCCGATGGATGTCCTGCGACTTCCGTATGTCGATTTCGTGCTTCTCAACGAAGGCGTGTATGCATTACACAATCTTCTGCGGACCGACCTCCAGTCCGGGCTGGAGACCGTGAAGGGAATCGGATACAAGGCGGGCGATTCCGGAGAGACACGTCGAACAGTGCTGAACGAGCCGCAATCAATCGTCCCTCAAGATCGGATGGACATCGATATGCCGGGCTACGCATGGGATCTTCTGCCATACCGGTCACGTCCGCTGGATTTGTATCGGGCACATTTTTGGCACGCCGAGTTCGATCATGATAAACGCACTCCCTTCGCGGCGATCTACACGTCGTTGGGGTGTACGTTTGCCTGTGATTTCTGCATGATCAACATCGTGAATCGCGTGAATAACGGCGACGGCGTCGATGCCTCCCATTCGAGAGGGATGCGGTTCTGGAGCGCGGAGTTGGTCGCGGGCGAGCTCGAAAAGCTGGCGAAGATGGGGGTGGAGACGGTCCGGATCAGCGATGAAATGTTTTTCTTGAATCGAAAATACTATGAGCCGCTTTTGCAGGACATCATCAGGCGAGACCTGCACTTGCGTATGTGGGCCTACGCCAGAGTCGACACGGTACGCCATGAATATGTCGACTTGTTTAGGCGAGCCGGCATCAACTGGTTGGCGCTTGGGATCGAAGCAGGCAACCAAACGGTGCGGCAAGAGGTCTCAAAAGGATCTTTTCAAGAGGTCAATATTCGGGCAGTATGCGATAACGTGCGGGCTGCCGGGATGAACATCATCAGCAATTACATCTTTGGGTTTCCCGACGACACGCTCGAGACGATGGGGGAAACGTTGGATTTGGCGCTTGAACTGAATACCGAAATGGCCAATATGTATCCCTGTCAAGCCTTGCCGGGAAGTCCGATGTACCATATGGCCAAGCAGCAAGGGTGGAAGTTGCCGGATAGTTATAGCGGGTATGCCTTTCTGTCGTACGATAGTCAGCCGCTTCCGACAAAGCATGTGACGGCGGCCGAGGTGCTCAAGTTCCGGGATGAGGCCTGGCAACAGTATTTTTCGAATCCAGCGTATCTCACCTTGGTCGAAACGAAGTTTGGCGAGAAGGAGCGGGCCAATGTCGAAGCCATGGCCAAAGTGCGCTTGCGCCGGAAGCTGCTGGGCGATTGACGACATTCCGATTCTTATGAACGGGAAGAGGGCGATGAGTACTCTGGCATGATCATCACGCGCACACCGTTCCGCATTTCATTTTTCGGCGGCGGCACCGACTATCCTGCCTGGTATCAAGAACATGGGGGCGTCGTGTTGGCGACCTCCATCGACAAGTACTGTCACATCAGCTGTCGCTATCTCCCGCCTTTCTTCGAGCACAAACATCGCATCGTCTATTCAATCATCGAGAACGTGCGTCGCGTCGAAGAAATCAAGCATCCCGCCGTCCGCGCGATACTGGCCTGGGCGGAGTGTGATGACCAAGGGCTGGAAATTCACCACGACGGTGATCTGCCGGCAAGGTCAGGCCTTGGGTCCAGTTCGTCTTTTACGGTGGGACTGATCCATGCCTTGGCGGCCTTGCGGGGGAAGTACATTTCGAAAGACGAGCTCGCTTCCCAAGCGATCAATATGGAGCAACACATCATCAAGGAGAATGTTGGATCGCAGGATCAAATCTCGGCGGCATTCGGCGGATTCAATCGAATCGACTTCAAGAGAAACGATACGTTTCAGGTCTCGCCCATTATTTTGACGAAGGACCGGTTGCGCGAGTTTCAATCGCATCTCATGTTGTGTTTCACCGGGTTCTCCCGCATCGCATCGGAAGTCGCCAAGTCCAAGATCGACAACTTCAAGAGCCGAGAGGCCGAACTCCACCGTATGAAAGAGATGGTCGATGAAGCCATCCAGATCCTTCAAAACCCCAGGACCCCGATCGAGGAAGTCGGCCGACTGCTCCATCAAAGCTGGCTCTGTAAACGCAGTCTTTCCGGGAAGGTCTCCACGCCGGAGATCGACCATCTGTATGAAGAGGCCATGAGGGTGGGTGCTCTAGGGGGAAAGATTCTCGGCGCCGGCGGCGGAGGATTCCTGTTGTTGTTCGTAAAGCCCGAACTGCAATCAAAGGTCCATGAACGGCTGAAGCACTTAGTGCATGTTCCCTTCCGTTTTGAAAGCACCGGCAGTCGAGTCGTCCTGTATCAACCTCAGGGGCTTTCCTGACGTGATGATGAATCGCGATGCCGTCATGTATGTCGCGGGCCATGCCGGTCTCATCGGCTCGGCGGTCGTTCGGCGGTTGGAGCGGGAGGGATATCGGACTCCGATCACCAGGCGGCGCAGTCAATTGGATCTGCAAGATGCCGGACAAGTGTCCGCGTTCTTCGAAGAGGTGCATCCGGAGTATGTGGTTCTCGCGGCGGGCCGCGTCGGCGGAATCATGGAAAATCAGACCTTTCCCGCCGATTTCATGGATGAGAATATGGCCGTTCAACTCAATGTGCTGAAGGCCGCGCGTCGGGCCGGCGTGCGGAGGCTGATTCTATTCGGTTCTTCCTGCATGTATCCTCGAGAATGTCCGCAGCCGATGGCCGAGGATGCGCTCTTATCGGGTAGGCCTGAACCGACGAGTCTCCCCTATGCTATTTCCAAACTCGCGGGGACGTATCTGTGTCTCTCGTATAACAAACAAGACCGCGAGACCCGCTTCATCCCCGTGATTCCGAATAGTGCCTATGGGCCACACGATAATTTTGACCCGAAATCGGCCCATGTGTTGTCCTCACTGATGGCGCGTTTCCATCAAGCGAAAGTAAACGGTGCCGAATCGGTCACCTTGTGGGGAAGCGGCTCGCCGAGACGGGAGTTTATCCATGCGGACGATATCGCGGATGCCTGTGTGCATCTCCTCGGGCAAGACGATTTGACTGTGGAGCTTCCCATCAATATTGGGGTGGGACAGGATGTATCCATCAAAGAACTGGCTGAGCTGATAGCCGGCGTCGTCGGCTATCAAGGGGAACTCAAGTGGGATTCGACAAAGCCCGACGGCGCTCCTCGAAAACTGCTGGATAGTGCACGGATCCAGTCGCTTGGGTGGAAGCCAAAAATCGGGCTTCACGAGGGCTTAGCGGAGACCTACCAATGGTATGCAAGGCATGTCGAGACGGCGTCGGCTTCCCTGCAAGAGGTCCGAGGATAAATTGGACGGGTAGCAGGAGGCTAGTGTTCAGCATGGCAGCTGATCGAAGGTAAGGCAACAACCGTCTGCGCATTCGCGCGCGGCATACGAAGGATGAGGAGATGACGAAAGAAGAGTTGATCGCCTTTGAAGAGGAAATAGCGGCGGTATTCAATGCGGGAAAAATTCGGGCTCCCATTCATCTCTATTATGGGAATGAAGAGGCGATGCTCCGCGTGTTCCGCAATATTCGTGCTCAGGATTGGGTGTTCTGTTCATGGCGCTCTCATTATCAATGTTTGTTGAAGGGAGTGCCAAAAGACCGTGTGCGAGAGGAGATCCTCGCCGGGCGGTCGATTTCTCTTTGTTTTCCCGAGCAACGTGTCTTTTCCTCGGCCATCGTCGGCGGTGTCTTGCCCATTGCCGTCGGTGCCGCGATGTCGATCCAACGACGAGGGGAGGATGCCAAGGTCTACTGTTTCATGGGTGACATGACGGCGGAAACCGGAGTCGCGCATGAGGCGATCAAATACAGCCGAAACCATCGCTTGCCGATCCACTTCGTCGTTGAGGACAACGCAAAATCGGTTTGTACCGATACCAGGGAAGTGTGGAATCAGCCTCGTCTGAGTTTCGAAGATACCGCCGACGAGTATATCAGCTACTACCGCTATGAAACGAAGTATCCGCACGCCGGGGCCGGCGTGCGGGTCCAGTTCTAAGGTGAGACATGAAATATTTTGATGAACTCAAACGGTCCATGAATTTCCTGGCGCAAGACCCGCGGACGGTCTTTCTTGGGCAAGCGGTGTCCGTCGCGGGAACCGCGATGAGCAACACGCTCAAGGAGGTGCCGGCCGATCGCTTGATCGAGCTCCCTGTCGCCGAAGAAATGCAGATGGGGATGACCACCGGCTTGGCGCTGACCGGGCTCGTTCCCGTGAGTATGTTCCCGCGATGGAATTTTTTGCTCTTGGCGACCAATCAGTTGGTCAACCACTTGGACAAAATTCACGTCATGTCCAACGGCGGATACAAGACCAAGGCGATCATCCGGACGGGTATCGGCTCGCAGCGTCCGCTCCATCCTCAGCATCAACATGTGGGTGATTTCACCGAGGCGATCCGCATGATGTGCAGTACGATCGAGGTCATCCGTCTGGAAGAGCCGAAAGACGTATTCCCCGCCTATGAATGGGCGTTGCTGCGCGACGACGGACGCAGTACGATCGTGGTCGAATACGGGGACTACTACAACGAGAAGTAGAAGTAATGGCGACGGACCGTGCTTCTCATTTTCAGCATCCTGCTATTAGGTGTTCATGAAATTTCCATTGATGCGCAACAATATACTTCGTGAAGATTTGGATGCGGTCATCGAGCATCTGAAACAGGATGATCCGATCCTGACCCACGGACAGAACGTGCGGGCCTTTGAGAGCGAGTGGTCTGCCTGGCTGGGAGTGAAGCACAGTGTCTTCGTCAATTCCGGAGCGTCCGCGAACCTCCTGACGATGGCCGTCTTGAAGATCCGCTACCCAGAAGGCGGAGACGTGATTGTGCCGCCGTTGGCCTGGGTGTCCGATATCGCATCCGTGCTGCAGAACGGCTTCACCCCGATTTTCGCGGACATCAATCCACGGACATTGGCGATGGATCCCGAGAAGATCCTGGCGGCGATCACGGAACGAACCCGTGCGGTATTCCTGACCCACGTTCAGGGGTTCGATGGGTTGGAGGACCGGCTGTTGAGTGAGTTGCGCCGGCGGGGTATCCCTTTGATCGAGGATGTCTGTGAATCTCATGGAGCCACCCACGATGGCCGGAAGTTGGGGAGTGTGGGGTGGATCTCGAATTTCTCCTTCTACTACGCGCACCATATGAGCACGATCGAGGGAGGGATGATCTGCACGAATGATGCAGAGGTGTATCAACAGGTTCGCATGTTGCGTTCTCACGGCATGGTTCGCGAGGCCAACGATCCGGCGGTCCTTGCGGCCTACCGATCGGCGAATCCGGAGTTGAATCCTGATTTCATCTTTGCATTCCCGGCCTATAACACCAGGAATACGGAAATCGGCGGCATCCTGGGACGCAGCCAACTGAAACGTCTGGATCGCAACGTGAAACGACGGACCGAAAATCTGCTCCGGTTCCTCCGGCAGCTCGACTCCAGTCGATACCGCACCGATTTCAAGATCGAGGGCTCGAGTAACTACGCGTTCAATCTCATTCTCAAACGACCGGACAAGGTCTTGGTCGAGCGCCTCATGAGCGTGATGCGCGAGGCGGGGATCGAATTTCGCCGCGGGAGCGCCGGTGGAGGCAATCAACTCCGCCAGCCCTATTTGAAAGGCATCGTTCCCAAGGATCACCACCTGCTCTTTCCGGAAACGGAGCATGTCCACTTCTACGGTTTCTACATCGGCAACTATCCGGATCTGCGCGATGAGGAGATCGATGAGTTGTGCCGGGTTCTAAACTCCGTGTGAGCGTGTCATGCCCTCAGCCGTGATTCTTGCCGGCGGGTTGGGGACCAGGTTACGCAGCACCGTGCCGGAACTGCCCAAGCCCATGGCTCCGATCAATGGCCGTCCGTTTCTTGAATACCAACTCGATTATTGGATCAGCCAGGGGATCGGCCGGTTTGTGTTGTCCGTGGGTTACCGGCACGAAGCCATCACTCGGCATTTCGGGTCTCGATATAAAGGGGCGGACATCGAGTATGCCGTTGAGGAACATCCGCTTGGGACCGGAGGAGGTTTCTTGCTTGCCGCGGAGAAAGTCGGGCACCGAGAGCCGTTTTTGCTCCTGAATGGAGATACCTATTTCCGAGTGGATTGGAGCATATTAAACACCTATGCCCTGGAGTGTGACGCAGATTGGTGCTTCTCTCTATTCAAGACCAGTGAGGAGGGACGGTACATGGGCATGGAGGTGTCGCCTGAGGGTCGCATCACGTCGCTGAAATCCGGCGTGGAGCAAGGACCTCGCCTTGCCAATGGGGGGGTCTATTGGGTGCATCCACGCATACTGCCGGGAAGCCGGAGACCTAATGAAAAGATGTCTTTGGAAAGCGATCTGTTCCCTGAAGCCTTCGCCGCGGGCCGTCGGTTGTTTGGAGTGGAGTGCACGGGGACGTTTATCGATATCGGCGTGCCCGATGACTATCATCGGGCTACGACGTTGTTAACGGGCTAGGACGATGAACGTACTGGTCATCAATCACAAAAAGAGGATATGTCGATGAGTTACCACATTCTCGTTACCGGCGGCGCCGGCTATCTCGGTTCCACCATGGTCCCGGACCTTCTGCAGTTGGGTTACAAGGTTACGGTGCTGGACAATTTCCTGTACAAACAGGCCAGCCTCAACCATGTGTGTCATCATCCGAACTTTTCGGTGAGGAAAGGCGATATCCGCATCGAAAGCGTGATGGCTCCCTTGATCAAGAAGGCCGATATCGTGATCCCGTTGGCCGCGTTGGTGGGGGCCCCGATGTGCAGCCAGGATCCGGTGGGTGCAACAACCGTCAACCATGATGCCATTATGCTCATGCTCAAGCTTCTGTCGAAGCAGCAGATGGTACTGATGCCCACCACCAACAGCGCCTATGGAACGGGGGATAAGAATAACTTCTGTACTGAAAATTCGCCGCTTAATCCGATTTCCATCTATGCGAAGGAGAAGGTAGCGATCGAGAAGGAGCTGATGCAGCGGGAAAACGCGATCAGTTTTCGCCTGGCTACCGTATTCGGAATGTCGCCGCGCATGCGGATCGATTTGCTGGTCAACGATTTTACCTACCGAGCGGTCTACGACCGGTTCGTCGTGTTGTTCGAAAGTTCCTTCAAGCGCAATTACGTCCATGTGCGCGACGTCTCGCGGGTGTTCCAGCATGGCATCGAACATTTCGACAAGATGAAAGGCCAGATCTACAACGTCGGTCTATCCGATGCCAATGTATCCAAACGAGAATTGTGCGAACACATCCAGAAGCAAGTGCCGGACTTTGTGTTTCTCGACGCGCCGGTCGGCAAGGATCCAGATCAACGGAACTACATCGTGTCCAATGCGAAAATCGAGGCTACCGGGTTCAAACCGATGTATTCGCTCGACGCAGGAATCAGCGACTTGATCAAGGGCTACACGATGATCAAAAACACGTGTTATGGGAATGTATAAGGCAATCTGAGACTGCACAATAGCCGCATTGCCGTCATTCTCGTCAAAATCGCATGCTGCAATCCTTATGATTTCTCGTTACGCATGATCGTGCACCTGCTCAGTTCTATTTATCGTCATCAGGCCCTGATTTACCCTTTGGCGTGGCGAGATCTCCAAAGTCGGTATGCTGGAACGCTTGCAGGTATCCTCTGGACGTTCGTGCATCCAGTGGCCGTCGTAACCGTCTTCTATTTCGTTTTTGCGATCGGATTTCGGTCTCAGGTGACCGGTGGTACACCATTTATTCTCTGGTTTGTGTCCGGCTTTGTGCCCTGGTTGTTTTTCAACGAGGCATTGACCTCGATCACCGATTCCGTCGTCAGGAATGCACATTTTATAAAGAAGACTGTTTTCCCGTCTGAAGTGTTGGCAGTAGTCCACCTAACGGCAAGTCTAGTTCCCCACGCCGTCTTCACGGTCATCCTAGTGGCGATGTTGGCGTACTATAATGTCGTGTTTCATCCCTCTATGTTTCTGGCGTTCTATTTCGTTCTCTGCATTTGTGTCCTCGTCATAGGATTAGGTTGGTTCTTATCCGCAATGCAAGTGTTCTATCGGGATATCTCTCACGGTCTCGGCATCGGGTTGAATCTCTTGTTTTGGGTGACTCCCATTGTCTGGTCTCCCGATAATTTGCCAGAGCAGTATCGGTCCATTTTAAGGTACAACCCTCTTGGTTACATTATTCAGGGGTATCGCGATGTGATGGTTTCTCATCAGGTGCCGGATGTTGGCCAGACCGTGTTTTTTTGGTGCATTGCGTTCTTTTTCTTTCTAGCGGGTGCTTATGTGTTCGGCCGACTGAAACAGGAATTCGCGGATGTCATCTAGCCTCTTCTACGCCATCAGATGATCGCGATTTCCGTTAGAAACGTGTCGAAGAAGTTTCGGCTCTTCGCTTCTCCCCAGGAGCGGCTTTTCGAGACATTCCATCCATTCCGGAAACGGTATCACCGAGAGTTCTTGGCCCTAAACGGGGTGAGTCTGGACATTCCAAAGGGGCGGACCATCGGAATTATCGGACGTAATGGATCTGGGAAATCTACTCTTCTTCAGATCGTTGCAGGAATAGTCCAACCAACAAGCGGCAGCGTAGTTGTGAATGGGCGGGTTGCGGCGTTGCTCGAATTAGGAGCTGGGTTCAATCCAGATTTCACTGGTCGCGACAATGTGATGCTTAATGGCGCATTACTGGGAGTCCCCCGTGATGAGATGATCAGGCGCATGCCGCTCATCGAAGAGTTTGCCGACATTGGCGAGTTTTTCGATCAACCGGTCAAGACGTATTCCTCCGGAATGTTCGTGCGGGTTGCGTTTGCCGCCACGATTCATGTAGATCCTGATATTCTGATTATTGATGAAGCATTGGCGGTAGGAGATGCGAAGTTCCAACACAAATGTTACGAACATTTGTCGGCCTTGCGCGAGCGAGGCATCACGATCTTGTTCGTGACTCACAGTATGGCGCTGGTCACGACCTATGCCCAGCAGGTTGTTTTACTGGATCATGGGAAGCTGATAGCGGTCGGGGAGCCTGGTTTGATTGTCGATAAGTATCATGAGCTGCTCTTTGGAAGGAACGGTTCTGAACAAGGTTTGCGGAGTGTCGCTGAAAATGAAGTCGGCAAGAGTATGAATTGTAGAGGGCTTGATTTATTTGGCAAGCCTCAGATGGACGATATCTGCTCTGCACGGAGAAGTTACAATAAGACCGAAACGAGATTTGGAAACGGTGAAGCCAAGATCGTCGATTATGCGCTTCAATGTGACGATGTGTGGGACGTTGTGGATGTTCCCTTTCGGTCGAATCTCAATATCTATGTAAAGGTGGCATTCTTTGGTGATGTCCCGTCTCCTGCAGCCGGATTCTGCATTAAGACTGTGGAGGGAATTTATGTCTATGCCACGAATACAATTATTATGGGTAGGCAAATAAGATCTGCCTCTAGCGGAGATGTATGGATTTTTAAATTTGCATTTGCACTCACAGTAAGTCCCGGAGACTATTTTTTGGATCTTGCCGTTCTGGAAGTAGACGGTACTCGAGGCGGATGTGTGCTGGATGTTCGCCGATCGATTGCCCATTGTATGGTGTCCTTGGAACGAGACCGACCGTTTGATGGTCTTGTCGATCTCGATCCGACCTTTGAGGTTCTAGAGGAGCAAGCACGGGCTCGACCTTCATTTTACGATTGACTTAAGGAACCAAACAATGAATCGATACTTCGATATGAATGGAATGCTGTCCTTGCCGAAAATGATCGAAATCGACCCGGTAGAGGCGTGTAATCTTAGGTGCCGCATGTGTCACGTCAGTTTCATGCCTTCCGAGAAACATCCGGTTTTTGACGTCAATCTAGTTCCTAAGTTGAAGGCATTGAAGGGAGCATACGCTTCCATCGGTTCCGGTTTTGAGCCGTTGTTATATAACGACTTTGACCGGCTTATGGGAGGACTCGCTGATCTAGGCATCAGGATGCAACTCATTACCAATGGGACACTCCTTGATAAAAATAAGTTAAAGAGATTGCTTGATTGCGATATGGAAATCATCAATTTTTCTTTCGATGGGATTCGAAAAGATACATTCGAGTATATCCGTCGCGGAGCCGACCATAATGACACGATGAGTAATATTTTGGCTGCAAGATCGGGATTTGCGGGTAGGCAAACGGGGTTCCTTATCAATACAACAACGATGAGAAGTAACCTCGATGAGTCGATCGAGATTCTCGACTTTTGGGATCGTCATGATTTTGATGTAGTGCGGTTTTTGCCGATGCAGGTACGCTATCCCGATCAGGAGTTGATCCCAGAAAGCCTGTACCCAGTTAGAGAACAGATGAAGAGGGTATTTGATAGTGCTGCGGTGCATTTGATCGAGCATAATCTGAAAACGGTCATGCTTCTTCCATATCTATACGCCTCTCCGGTTCGAGAAAGATTCCCAGAGAACTACGCTGGTTTGTATGTCTATTCCAACAATTCGGAGAAGCGAAAGATTCTGAGCTTACGGGAGAGATTTCAGCTCGGCGATCATCCGTTGATGCATTTTTATGACTGCCGTGCGGCTTTTACTAGTGCCACGATCTTGGCCAATGGTGATATCCAACTCTGTTATAAGTACTCGGTCGGCAATCTACACAATGCCAGCTTCGAGGACATCTGGTTCGGTGAGGAGGCGAATCGAATACGGCAATTGATAATTAATGAGCCGTCGGACTGTGCGGCCTGCGACTGTTACAAATTTGGTATCGCCTTTCACAAGCTTGATGCAGACTGCGTTGAAAACTACTTCACGGCGGAGCTCGGCCCTTACGTCACCGATGTTGATTTTATGACCGGACTTATCCACGCTAAGGTTTCCCCTAAACCCCCCCGACTCGTGCTCTCAGAAGGTGATTACAATATCGTGGCATATGATGATAAGTATTTTGGCATACCGCATCGTCTGGGTTGTCTCGAGGTAGATAAGACCGATTTCTCCACTATTCCAAACGTGATCGTGGAAGGTAGATTTAGTTCGGCTCTCGCTCGTGTTCGTAACGCTGATTCTGAATCCAGGCGGAACCACGCGAAGGTTACCCTGAAGCCTCCCCAGCTGGTGTTCTCAGAAGGTGATTACAACATCGTGGCATATGATGGTAAGTATTTTGGCATACCGCATCGGCTTGGTCCCCTAGAGGTTGACAAGACCGATTTCTCAACCATTCCAGATGTGGTAGTCGAAGCGGAATGTGAGGCGGTTCTGGCCCGCGTTCGCAAACTCGGCAGGCTCAAGGCGGTCTCTGGGTAGTATTTCTATGATCCTTCACAAGAACACATCACCACCCTCACCTCGCCTGTCCATTATTCTATTGGATTGGAGCTGTCGCGAACGGTTCACCACTCTTGATTGGCTACTGCAACAGGATGTGCCGAAGGATCAGTATGAGCTGATCTGGGTGGAAGTCTATGACCGTGTCGTCGACGAAGTGATGAAGAAAGCGGATGTCGTCATCACATGCAATCAGCAAGGTATCTATCACAAGCACATCGGTTACAACGCGGGATTGCTGCATGCGCGCGGTGAATTGATCTGCGTGTGTGATAGCGATGCTGTGTTTCCGCCGGATTTTGTTCGTTCGGTCTTTCGCTCGTTTCAGATGGAGGGCGAGAAGTCTGCCGTGCCGCTGGTGCTCATGCACTATGAATGGCGCACGTCCCTCCTCTATCCCGAAGGCCTGACCGCCACCGAGACATTGAAAGACCGCGACCGCTGGCAATGGTGGCCCCTCATCGTCAACGAGGGGGCTTGTATGACCGTACGCCGGAGCGACGCGATCCGATTCGGAGGGTTCGATGAACATCCCAGTTACAAAGGCTATCTGTGCGGGCCTTATGATTTGGGATGGCGCCTGATCAATGCCGGGTGGCCTGAACAGTGGCATGACCCATCAGTGGCTCTGTGGCATTTCGCGCATCCGGATCCCATCGGCACGAATGGTCAGAAGGCATCACTGAAACAGCTGCTGGAAAAGGCCTATCCCCATGTTGATGGTCATGCGCTGACGGCCGTTGAAGCGTTTTCGACAGGCCGATTTCAACCGTTGCGTGAAAATTCTGAGATCTGGGCTTTACGGATGAAGGATCGTTGTATCGGATCCGCGCTTGAGACACGGTACGCCGATTTGACGGGGCAAGGGGGGTATTCA
Organism: Nitrospira sp. SG-bin1; assembly: GCA_002083365.1. Lineage (NCBI taxonomy): Bacteria > Pseudomonadati > Nitrospirota > Nitrospiria > Nitrospirales > Nitrospiraceae > Nitrospira > Nitrospira sp. SG-bin1. The sequence goes on from LVWS01000043.1 coordinate 83,321, forward strand.
CCGTGGGCAATCAGGTGGTTATGGGTCTCCTTGGCGAAAGAAATTATGGGGCGCTATTTCGGAGATCACCTGTGGAAACCTATTCGCAAGAACATGGTTTCACTTGTCGGTCAACGTCTCACAGGAATGCTGGGCGCATTGTACAGAAATCATGTCGCCCCACGCAGGGTGAATCATAACGTACCGGCGGACCATCCAACATTGCTGTGTTCCGTGAGGGGATACAATATCGTAAAAGTTAAAGATGCTTTCTACGCGGCGCCTCAAAGCGTCGGCAACCTTGATCTGTCGACGGACGAGGGAAGAGTTCATCCAGATTTGCTGGTTTCTGAAAACTACGAGGGGCTCCTACAGAAAGTCTACGTGGCCTCTAGGGGTTATACTAGGTTTTGATCAATTCCGGGATGCTCATAATGCGAACTTCAAAAAATTATGACCTTTTTGTCACTCATGCCTGGAGATTTCATGAAGATTGGACAAAATTTACAGAACTCATGGACAAGGTGCCGAGACTTCTGTGGCGCAACTTCAGTCTGCCTTGGCATGATCCTGCCATCAGTCCGAATACGGAAGCCGGAGGCCGATTTATCCGTAGTTCCCTGGAAAGCCAGATCATTCCCGCGCACGTCGTCGTGCTCCTTGCTGGGGTATATGAGATTCGGAGCGCCCGACTGTGGGTCGACATGGAAGTCGAAATGGCAAAGAAACACAATAAGCCCATTGTCGGTATGCCCGCGATCAATAAAGGGACAATTCCGGACGAACTCATGGCACTGTGCGACGCGAGCAGTCAATGGGACGCGGCCCAATTGATCGCCACTATTGACCAAGTGCGGTCTCTCCCAAGGTATGCACCGCAGCCTTCGCATCGATAATCCGCCGTTGGTGCTCCACTGAACCGCGATGGAAACCTCATCACGAGGAGAAACTGTGAGTTGGACCGTGATTGGCTCTGGATCTGATGCAGGGATGGTTATGTGATCGTGAACAGTCAGAAAGTGAATTGATGCCACATGTGTGCTTGTGTATCTTAGGTCATTATTCGGTCACATCAGTATTGTCTTTCTGCCCGATGGAAGTAATCCCCGAGGACCGAATAACAGGTGAGGTATGGATCTTTAATCTGCGTATGAGGTAAGTGATGACCGATACAGCCGTCGTTCTGACTCTTAAGAAAGGCCATGCAACTACTAAGGTAGAGGGGACACGCGTCATATTCAGCCCTCATCAATGCTTCGCCTTCGACAATGGACAGGACGATGTCGCATGTTTGCATGCGCTTGGCGCGCATCTCATGACGTTGCCCGGCCTTGCCCTGGTGGGTTCGAAGAGGTTTGTAGATTATCTTTTGCAGCATGTCCCTGATCTCAACGCCAGGATTGTCGGCACCGTGTTGTACGACAATTCCCCGGAGTTGCATCAGCCGCATGGTCTGGCCAGTATCCGGTTGGGCGCGCTGCCAAACGAGACACAGACCGTCTTCCTCTGCGAAACATTGGCGGTTCCACGTATGCAGATGGCGAGGCAATTGCCTCGATCGGTCACTATCGTCGACCTCATGATTTTAGCCGACGTCGAACCCGAGGTCATTCCAGCCCGCGGGTGGACGCCGTTACCGCGCAATATTTATCCGATCGATATCCCTGAGATCCAGTTCAGGAAAGATCTCGATGTGGCCATTGTGGACTGTCCCTCACGTAACTTGTCTTTGATGCCCAATGGATTGGGATATTTGAACAACGCCCTGAAGAAGACTGCAGTGTCCTTTCAAATCGTCGATCTGGATATTATTTCCTACCATCGATTTCATGTTCACCGGCTCTTTGACATGGGCGGCCGCATCACGCTCCCTGGTGATTTGGTGTTGCCGGAGGATCCGTGGCAAGCGGAGCACTACGATCTGTGGACTGCAACGGGTGGAGGAGCTTCAGGTCCAACCGGGCGCAATGAAGTGTTGGAGTTCTTCAGGCCGGTCATCGACGAGGCGATCGCGGCATTGGTCGCAGCACGGCCGAAAGTACTCGGGCTTTCAATCCAAGGATGCAATGAGGCGGCGGCGCGGGAAGTTGCGCTCGGCGTCAAAGCGAAATTGCCCGACATCATGATCGTGGTCGGCGGGTTCAGTTGCTACAACGCGGATGTCGGCCGCCGCGCATTCCCGGAATGCGACTATATGTGCATCGGTGAAGCGGATCTCACGGCCGGTCCGCTGTTGGAGGCATTGGCAAAGGGTGAGCGACCGTTCAACCAACCGGGTGTCCTGTCCCGCTTCGATACGCCGGACTATTCCTATCTTCCAGCTCCCATGATTCACAATCTGGATCAAATCGAATTTCCCAAATACGAGTGGTGCGATCTGAGCGTGTACAGAAACTTCAATGACTACCAGCTGACTCCCATCATCGCAAGCCGCGGATGCCGCTGGTCGCGCTGCACGTTCTGCGCGGAACGATTCTACTGGCGCATTCGCACCAAAGAAAATTTTGTCGATGAACTGGAGTGGTTGGTCGGACGTGGCTGCCACTTGTTCATGTTTAACGAGAGCGATCTCGGCGGCATGCCCGAACGGGTCATGGAGATTTGTGATGAGATCATCCGCCGCGGCCTACACCGCAAGGTGAAGCTTACCGGCCAGCTACGCGTCAATAAGAAACAAAACCGAGCCTTCTTCGAAAAGCTGAGGGAGGCCAATTTTGTCGCGCTTCGTTTCGGAATCGATGCTTTTTCGGAGCGGACGTTGCGGCTGCAGATGAAGGGGTACACGGTTGACATGATCACCCAGAACCTGAAGGATTGCTGGGAGGTCGGGATTTTTACGGAGGTTAACTGGGTCATCGGTGTTCCCGGGGAAACCGACCAAGACGTGGAGGAGGGCATCGAGCTCATTCTTAAAAATCGTCACTATATCGGGCGTTTGGCGAACATCAATCCGCTGATCCTGGTGAACGGAAGCGTCTATTGGATCGATCCGGCATCTCACGACATTGTACTGAAGGAACCCAAGGAAATAATGTACGAGAAGTATCCGAGAGCTCTTCCCGCAGATCAGTGGCACAGTATCGATCCATACATCGACGCGCAAGTCCGCAAGGAACGATTCGAGCGTATCGTGCTTGCATTGCACGACGCCGGGTTTAATGTTGGAGCGTGGGCCAACCGGGTGATTGAGGATGTTAAATTCAATCGTGATAAAGCCAGGACGGGGACATCGGGCACGTCGATCAGCGCCGGGGAATTTGAAATCGCCGGAGGAAAAGACCGTGATGCGGAGTCCAACGACATCGAAGGACAGGCGGCGCTGGAAGCCTCAAGCCAGCGTGGCCCTCTCGCGGTCCTTGAGCCGTCACGCCCCGCCAAACTGCTGCCGATGCTTCAGGAAGCGGGCAAGCCATCGGAGGATTCAGCGAAGCCAGCCGCGGAACCGCCGTTGTTTGGGATCGCCGGTCTGGCGCCGCGCATGGTTCGCAAAATGGACACCCACACGATTATTTTCCATAACGGTTGGTATTATGGAATTCCGGCCGCACTCAGCAGCGTGGATATAACCAGTCCGGAAGCATCCGCAATCCCCGGCATTCTTCGGCATCCAACCGAAGAGGACCTCATCGTGGCTATTGAAGAAAGTGCCCGATGGGCGAATTCCCGCGGTCATTACGATGATCAAAAGAAGCAGCGGGAATCCGGATCCTACATGCGCGTGGACAGCGTGGGGGAAAGGTCCGAATCAATTGAGATCCCCAGAAAGCCCCGCATCCTACGAGTCGGCAAGATGCATATCGCCGTGGACCAAGAGGTCCTGAAGGATCCGTTTGGGCGGAAATCGTCCATCGAAAGACGATCGAGGGGCGAGGAAGCAGGTAAGCGCAATGTCAGTGTATGGCGCCGGATGGTCGAGCTGCTGCCCGAATCATTTGAAGGAGAGCTTCGTCGCCTCATCCGTCAGGAACGTTTTAACAGAGGGAACGGTGGGCACCTGAACGATCTGCAACTCGCCTGCATGCTCCCCCACGCAGTCGTCGTTGCGTATGTCAAAGAGCCGCTGAAGCGTGCCATGCGCCTTGTCGCGCGACGAGGCGTCGGTAATGAAACACCGATCGGAGTGCCTGTGAAAGGGGAAAATTTCTCCATCCTGTCCGTCGTGACCAAGAATGCTCAACCGGAATTGTTGTGGACGATCGGCAATTACAACCTCGTGAAGTTTGACGGCATGTTCTACGGGGTCCCACATGGGGCCTATGTGGAATGGGATTCCGGGTTACTCTCGTCGATTCCCGGCATGTTGGTCGGAGACACCATAGCCGAAGTGGATGGTCTGATCCGGAAACTCGGGGGAGAGTCAGGGAAGGTCTCGGCCGCCACAAGCGATGGTCGTTCGCACGCATCTGGATTTACAAAGTCGCCTGTCTTGCTTCGTACGATGCCGGAGGAAGGATACGATGTGATCTCCTATGAGGGCTGGATTTATGGCATGCCGCATGCGTTAGGGCCCATTGATCTAACGGAGATCGACGTCCTAGAGATGCCAGGCGTCATTCGCGACGTTTCCCGTGATGCGGTGGAAAATGAAATCCTTGCGCTGGGTCACAACAATGTCAGATCGTGCAGTGCCGTTGAAGCATGAGGTTGTTCCAGAAAAACATTTCAACTCCCGGCATCTTACAGAACCTCGCCCCGGCGTCCTGGCAGGAGCATCGGTTCGGGTTGCCGCTAGCCAGATGGGAACGGCTGAAAGGCAAAAGCTTTTGGATAACAGGCGCAGGCACCGGATATGGACGATGCATCGCGCTGGCGCTTGCCGCCGCCGGCGCCCGAGTCTTTATTTCAGGAAGACGAATCGAGAAATTGCACGAGACGCTGGCCGAGGGGGTTTCGCTCGGCATTGACGTCAGCCGCTGCGTTTCGGTCCCGGCGGATATTCGACTGGAAACCGACCTGGCCCGGGCGTCGGAGACCATCGGCCTTTTCACTCGGAGTCTCTATGGGCTGGTGCATAGCGCCGCGCTCCCTCAACAGGGAGCCACGTCCTATCCACTTGCAGACCAAAGTGCTGCGGCATGGACGGACCTTCTCGCTACGAATGTGACGGGACCCTGGTTGACCTGCAAGGCGGCTATGCCATTCTTAAGCCATGACGATGAATTTAGAATCATCTTTCTATCCTCTTTTGCCGGCTGGGCCTCGACTCCTGGTTTTGGTCCCTACAATATCAGTAAATCAGCTCTTAATACGCTAGGGGCCTCTCTTGCGGCCGAATGTGCCTTGAAATATCCGGGCAAGGACGTTCAGATCAACGTTTTGGTGCCAGGCGAAGCGCGTACGGAAATGAATCAGGGATCCATAGAGAGTCCGTACGCCGTGGTCAGCATGGTGCTCGTGTTGCTGTCCCATCCGCCTGGCGGTCCCAACGGGTTTTTCTTCAATCGTGACGGACGCCATCTCGCATTTGCATTCACTCAAGAATACCCTCAATCACTCTTGGCCACGCAGTAACGCATCACGTAGCGGCATCACTTTTCAGTTTGAGCATAGGTGCGCATTTATCTGAGGTGAAGGTCTGGCAGAGGTTGATTACAGGTACGCAAATACATCATAAAAGAGGAGAGGGGCGTGATAACGATAAGAGAACGCCCCGTCCCCTGACGCACGACCGAAGTGAGTTGTGCTGTTTGGTCCATCGCTCGGTCAATGAACTGACGACATAGCATTAAATGACCAGCCCTATCTTGAACGTCGCGATCCCTTGGAACCTAAGCCACTACATTCCGTTGGATGGGTTTCATCCGCTTTATCGAGCATTGTTTGATCATGCCCCCGAGAATATCAAGCTGTCGGCGTGGGATAACGTCGAACTGTATCGCAAGTTTCAGGGCGATGCGTCGGTACGGAAGGCCACGGTCGAGAAAATAAAAAAGCACGCCGCCCGCTCTCGTCGAGTTGATGAAAACCCCGTTGCAACTCAGTATGAGGAATATTTCTGGCCTCCCGACCAGGTTCTGACTGCCGCACTGGAGGGCGACATAGAGTTTCATCACACTGCACCGTTCCCCTCTCTCAAACGGCCGTTTGTTTTTCACTGCGAGTCGTTTGCACCGATCTTGTTCCCTTTTGCGCAACAAGGGGGCGACAGTGTTGATAGCGACGAAGATCTCAGGAAGCATTATAGAAGCATTTTTGCCCATCCTCTGTGCCTCGGAATCTTTTCCCATGTGCCCGAGACGCTTCGTGCGCTTAGCGCATTCTTGTCCGACACAACCATCGACAAGAAGTTGTTCCCCTCGCGAATTGGGCTAAGTGACGATGCGCTCCCTCTTCACGAACCATGTCAAAAGCCGTCGCTTTCCAGGCCGCGGTTCTTGTTTGTCAATTCCGCGAACCAGAATCCGGTGAATTTCTTTCGTCGTGGGGGGCATCTCGTCTTACGTTTTTGGAAGGAGATGGTCGTCAGTGGTCGAGGCGGCCTCCTGATGCTTCGTTGTGCCATGCCTGGTGATATCGAGTTGCAGGAGTATGGAGTCGATGTATCTTGGGTGAAGGGTGAAATCGGCCGAAGTATTGTTTGGGATCAAGGCTATTTGGCCAGCCATGAAATACAATCTTTGATGGCCAGCGCGCATTTTTTCCTGCTCCCTAGTGCGGATTTGCACTCGGTTTCGATCATGGAGGCCATGAGAGCGGGAGCGATTCCAGTCGTGTCCGATGCCATGGGTATCACGGTGTGCGTCGCCGATGGGGAAAATGGGATCGTTTTATACGGTGTACGAAAGGAAGTCTGGCCCAAAGGCGCAGGAACGGATCTCTTGTTTGGCCAATCTAGTCGAAACGCCGAGCTTGACAATCTTCTGGTTGAACAACTGAGAAGCCGCGTGTGTGCTTTGTTGGAGAAGGAAGATACTTATTGGGATATGCACAGGTGTACGCAGACGTATGCCCGAGAGCGGTTTTCGGGGCAAAGGTTTGCCCAGGATTTCTGGGCTTTGGTGGTGGATTTATACGCTCGCTTCAGGCCAGCGTCCGTTACCGGAGAGTCCGGTTTTGATCACCTGAGCCGTTGCTTGAACGAGTGCACGATCAAGAGCGGTGAGTGGGCACGAGTGTTTGAGAGCCCCCCGCAGCCTATGTTACGAATAAAGACGGAGTTCGCCATGGTATGGGAATTGGGTGGTGCCATGATCCAGACCTACGGCAATCCTCGCATCGAGCTGAATGACTGGTCCGTATTGGCCCGATATCATAAACCTAGCGCACCAGAAGTGACGTACGCGTATACCTTGGAAGAACTGGAAGGAACATACCTTCACCCGCTCGGAGGGCGTCGGGAAGGAATACGGCGCAAGTTGGTTCGATGGGTTTCCAAAACTCTGAGGCCATTTCCAGCCTTGTATCACTACGCAGCCTCGGTCCTTGCGGTGTATCGTCGGCATGGAGGACTCGGGTTCGCCAGGCCCAACGCAGAGCCCGATATCGAACTCGTCCGTCAGGGAGTCTCGGGACATAACATTATCCGACATCGTGATCGATACTATGCCATACTTCAGCGCGAAGGAGAATTTTCTCCGAAGAAGGCCGAGGCCGGTGGCTATTCGTCTTGTTATCGAGGACATTCTGTAGATGAGGTGCTTGGAAGCATCGTTGCCAGCATGTCGATATCGAAGTCGTTCGATTTTGAAGAAGACACTGAATCAGCTCAGGTTATTGTGGAAGGGTTTCACAATTTCAATATCGTCCGTCAAGGTAGAGAGTTTTACGCTATTTTGCAAAGTGAGGGCGCATTCGTAAAATCAAAGTTACTATCAAAACAATATACTCCTTTCTTTTCAGGCCCCTCGCTTGAAGAAGTTCAACGCAAAATTTTGACTGCATCCACCGTCGAGTCGGCATGGCACCAGGTCTGGCAGAATCCTGCCGACTCTGTTGAAGCGTCGAGACGAGGCACCCGCTGAAGAAGCCTTCGATCCATTGCTGGGTCTACAATCATCAATTGTATGGGATCGGTGATCAAGTGGGCTTTGCGGTCACTGCTTTCCGTCAGCACGGCTATCCGGTTTCCGTCGGGAAACAGCCGCGTCCCTCGTCTCTGAATGTTCTCATTGAAGGGTTCTCCACGGAAAACAGTAGAAATGTGTTGCTCGACTTTTGCCGGTCATCGCGGAAACGAATCGCGGTGATCATGACCGAGCATGTGGATTTTCAGCATGGCCAGATCTATTTCCACGGTGCTCCGCTGGGGAGTCACAACGATTACATGCACTCGTCCACAATTCTCACTCGGATGGAGCATCTGTTGGAGTGCCTGCCCTATCTCCGTTGTTTCTTCGTCTTGGGTGACTTGCCTGAGTTGCGAAATATCTCAACGCTTGTGCCTGGTGTTGAGGTGCGTGCAATCCCATTTCCGGATCTCGGCAGAGGCTTGAATTTTGAGACAGAGAGTCCTTCTGATATCGTCGTCAACGATCTTGTGTTTACCGGAGCCATGACGGAATATCGTGCTCGGCTGCTTTCCATGTTGGAGGCTGCGGGGCTATCCGTCATGTGTCCGAGAAAATTCGTATCAAGGAAGCGTCGCAACGCAATCAATCGGTCGGGGAAAGTGATTGTCAATATTCCTCAGCGAGGAGGTTGGCAGTGGTTGTCATTAATGCGAGTTATCGCCGGACTCCAAAGCGGACGAGCCACAGTCTCGCTGGGGACACACGATAGCTCTCACATATCCTCCTGTTGTACCCAGGTGGATGTTCAACACCATGATTGGGCAAGCCAGGTGAAACAGTGCGTTGATGACTGGAAGTCGCTCTATGTCAGAGACCTGACGAGCTATTCCGCTATGGTACAGATGTTTGAGCGAGAAAGACCCTTTCCTCATGATGTACTTGAATACTGGAGTATCACCGACGGCGTATGCCAATAGTACATCCTTCTCTTGTCCCATCGTTTTCAGGCCGCTCCCATTGACCATTGCCGCTCTCTCCCGCGTTGTGAGGCATCTTTTTCGCAATAGCGCAATTATCCGATGGGGTGCGGCGTTTCTTGGCCCCCACTTCCTCACCAGTCTTGGTGCATTGCCTCGCTACCTCGCGGAATGGAAAGCTTATAACGAGAAGGCTGCCACCCAGCAGCTGTTGCTCAGGGACTCTTACCCCTGCCTTGTTGACCGTGTCGTAGACACGCCCTTCGATCCGCATTATTTCTTTCAGGCTGCATGGCTTGCAAGGCGGTTACAAGGATCCCGTCCGGCTTTTCATGTCGACGTGGGTTCCAGTGCGATGATGATCAATGTGCTGAGCGCCGCCGTGAAAACCGTGTTCGTCGATTATCGTCCGCTTCGCGTCAGCCTCTCCAATTTTACTTCGCTGGCAGGAGATATCGTGCGATTGCCATTCGGTGATGACAGCATTGGGTCACTATCATCCCTGCATGTCATTGAACATGTGGGTCTTGGGCGATATGGCGATCCGCTGAATCCTGACGGAAGTCAGCTCGCAGCTTCTGAACTCCAGCGCGTGTTAATGCCCGGTGGTACGCTCTTTCTATCAGTACCGGTCGGACGCGAACGGGTTTGTTTCAATGCGCATCGAGTGTTTTCGCCGAAGACGGTCAGGGACTTCTTCAAGGAACTCATGCTCATATCTTTTTCTCTTGTAGACGATGTGGGACAGTTCAATGAGGATGTTTCACCAGAAACTGCTGCCAACCTAGAGTATGGATGTGGCCTTTTCGAATTTGTGAAAGCACGTGAGTAGGTCTCTACGGGCCTGGTTGGCTCAGAGCGAGCTGTTTGCTTATAACGTCGTGCGGCGCGATCGTTGGATTGCGAAACAGGCGTCGCTGGTGCCGAGTGGGACGAGCGTGCTGGATGTCGGCGCCGGCTCTTGCCCGTATCGTGCACTGTTCGCACACTGCCACTACCGTACGCAAGACCTCGCCCCGTTGCGGGGCGACCAGCTCCGACATGGGGGCTATGGGGCTCTCGACTTCGTGTCGGACGTGACCGCCATCCCGGTGCCGGACGGCAGCTTTGGGGTGGTGCTCTGTACGGAGGTGCTGGAGCATCATCCAGAGCCTATCCGTGTGGTGAACGAATTGGCGCGGATTCTTCAGCCGGGAGGAACGCTCGTTCTCACCGCACCGCTTGGATCAGGAATTCATCAAGAACCTTATCATTACTACGGCGGCTATACGCCTTGGTGGTACGAGCGCTTTTTGAAAGCAGCCGGATTTGAAGACATCTCGATTGAACCGAACGAAGGGTCGTTTCGATTTTTCGCACAAGAATCCTTGAGGTTTCTTCAAACGACCAATCCGATAAGCAGGAGTCTTCCCCTCGGGATTCGGCTACTCTGGCTTCCGATATGGGTCGCGCTTTGTCCCGTCCTTGGTTTCATCATCCCTGTATCGTGCAAATGGCTGGATCAGTTCGACCACGAGAGGCGGTTTACCGTCGGCTACCATGTGACGGCCAGACGGACTCGGCACACGTGATGCCATGAAGATTTTGTGTGTGATGGGAGAACATGCTTATGGCGACCCTGTGCGCGGAGAAGGTCCCGAATTTGCGAATTTTATTCCCGCACTCAGACGATTAGAACATCAGGTCAGTTTCTTCGAGTCATTGTCGCGCGAACCCCATGGGGATTTTTCTCGTTTGAATCAGGCTTTGTTGCAACGGGTGGAAGAGACCAGACCGGACGTTGTCTTCTGTGTGCTGATGCATTATGAAGTGTGGCTTGAGACCGTTCGAGTCATTCGGAACAGTGGAACCTGGGTGATCAATTGGTCGACGGATGATTCCTGGAAGTATCCGATGTTTTCCAAACTGATCGCGTCGGAATTCGATCTCTTTGTGACCACCTACCCCCAGATGATCGACCGCTACCATCAAGACGGCATCAATTCGGTTTGCCTCTCTCAGTGGGCGGCCAAGGCTGATAGCTTGATGCCTCCTCTCCCTGCTGAGGCCTGTCGATATCCCGTGAGCTTTGTCGGTGCCGCCTATGGGAACCGTCGAGCCATGATCGCCCGGCTTCGCCGCGAAGGCATCGAGGTCACCTGTTTCGGACATGGATGGCAGGAAGGCGCGGTGGAGACTAAGCGGATGGGGGACATCATTCGCGAGTCGCAGATCAGCCTTAATTTTAGCGATGGAGCACATGGTCCGTTGAATCCAGAGAGCCGACAGATCAAAGCGCGCGTCTTCGAAGTGCCCGGGTATGGAGGCTGTCTCCTGACCGAAAAGGCTCCGAACCTTGAGCGATACTTCCGGATCGGGGAAGAGGTTGTGACATTCGAGGGTGGGGAGGAAATGGTCCAACAGGTAAAGATGCTGCTCTCATGTCCTGATCGGCGCGATAGGATCGCCCGTTCCGGATATGAACGGGTGCGCTGCGACCATACCTACGAGCGACGGTTTGAGGAGCTATTGGACGAGCTGACCCGCCGTATTCCACGTCGGCGCGCGTTGCCCGTGGATTGGGCGACGTTTCAAACCGCTGCAGAGGACCACTCCACAGGAACGGCCATTCGAATCATCCGAGCACTGCTGGCATCGGTTGTTTCACTCGTCTGGGGGAAAGACCGCGGCCCTCGTGCGGCGCGTCGGTTGGTTTTCGAGCTGTCTTGGAGACTACGCGGTGCCTGGACCTATACCGCCGCGGGGTGGCCGGGTCGGATGTTCTACAGGGAAAGTTGATTGGACGCCCGGCCTCTGGTCACTATTGCGATGTCGGCGTACAATGCGTCCGGAACCATCGGCCTGGCTTTGCGGTCGATCCTTGCCCAAACGTATCCAAACTGGGAACTGATCGTCGTCGATGATGGTTCGACCGATCGAACCGCAGCGATCATATTGAGTGTGAAAGATTCTCGAATCCGATTCCTTCAAGAGCCGACAGGGAATATGGGCCTCGCTTCACGGTTGAATCAGTGCGTGCGTCTCGCGAAGGGACAGTATGTCGCCAGGATGGATGCCGACGATGTGGCGTATCCGCAACGTCTTGAGCGGCAGGTTCAATTCCTGGAAGAGCATCGCGACATCGATTTGCTGGGAACGGGCGCCGTGATTTTCAAGGGCGAAGGCGAGATCATCGGATGTTATCCCACGGCTAGCTCACATGAAGCCATTTGTCGAAGACCATGGTGGGGATTTCCGCTTGCCCATCCGACATGGATGGGCAAGCGGGGCTGGTTCTTGGCCCATCCCTATTCCGACGAAGATACGCGATGCGAAGATCAGGCACTCCTTCTTCAGAGCTTTGCTCACAGCCGATTTGCGGCGTTGGAGGAAGTGCTCTTGGGTTATCGCATGGACAGAATTGCGGCAAGGAAATTGGGACGTGGTCGATTGAACTATTGCCGCCGACTCGTCGGACAAGTACACGATACCCATTCCGCCCTTCGCTCCATGCAAGGAATCTTCGTCCATAGCCTCGGGTTTGGACGAGATGTCCTGCTGGATCTGGCTGGTGCACTGAACCGATCGTCGAGGCGGTCGTTTCAGGCTGTGAACGACCGGGTGCGGAATGAATGGCGGGTGGTTTGGCAAGACGTGAGTGGGTCGGAGTGCGGAACCAGATGACAGCTACTGTTGACGGAGCAATGACATGATTCATTGCTGGATCTTCAGCCGTTGTGTTACGACGCATCATTGCCCTAGAGTTTGACCATCTAAGGTTGTCGGTCGAAAGCGTTCATTCAGTAGCATGAAACCGTGATGTGCGTCATCGGATAGCGTTCTCATCGTGACAGTGCGGCCAAATTCCATCCCGAGGATTTTGTTTTTCATCACGGAGGACTGGTACTTCCGACTGCATTGGGTGGGGCTCGCACAGGCGGCGCGGGATGCTGGGTTTGAAGTGCTGCTCGCGATGCGCGTCCAGGAACACGGCCCGGAGATCACCCGACAAGGTTTCAAACTGTTTCCTATCACTCTGCTTCGCCGAAGTCTGAACCCGATACGAGAATCTCGAGCCATTATGGAGTTGGTTCGGCTTTACCGAACGGAAAAGCCTGATCTTGTCTTTCACGTCGCCATCAAGCCGATTCTCTATGGGGCCATCGCGGCCCGCCTTGCGGGAGTCCATTCCGTGATCAATGTATTTGCCGGATTAGGCTACGCGTTCACCAGCGAAGAATTGAAGGCAAGATTCTTCCGTCAGTTCTTAAAGCTTGGGCTGCATGTGGCCTGCAAAGCCGCCAGCTCGATCGCGGTATTCCAAAATGAAGAGGATCAGGCTCAGCTGGTGCGTGATCACATCGTAGAGCACAGTCAAACGCGAGTTATTCGGGGAACGGGAGTAGATGTAAACCGGTTCCGTCCTATGGACGAGAATCCTCAAGAACTCGTTGTCCTGTTGGCCAGCCGGATGTTGTGGGATAAAGGAGTCGGGGAGTACGTGGAAGCGGCGCGGATCGTGAAAGAGATGAAGCTGGATGCGCGGTTTGTCCTTGCAGGGCGGTGTGATGAAGACAACCCGGCAAGCATTCACTCGAATCAATTGTACCAATGGCAGGATGAAGGGGTGATTGAGTGGTGGGGACAACGAAACGATATGCCGATGGTGTTCGGAAACGCGGCCATCGTTGTGTTGCCGTCCTACCGCGAAGGACTTCCCGTCAGTCTCCTGGAAGCGGCCGCATGTGGAAAACCGATCATCGCGACCGATGTCCCGGGTTGCCGCGAAGTTGTCCGGCATCGTATAAACGGTCTCCTGGTTCCTCCCCGGAATGCCGTTGCGTTGGCAGATGCCATCGTCATGTTACTAATGAGTCCGCAATTGAGAAGTGAATTGGGTTGTCGAGGGAGAGAGATCGTCGTGAAGGAATTTTCCTCGACCGTCGTGACTCGGCAAACCTTGGCTTTGTATCATGAAGTACTCTGCAGTGGCACATGATCCTAATGAGTGGTTCATCGGCTGGAACTGCAGGACCTCGATCCGATTCAGTGACTTCATATGCGGGTTTTGGTGACAGGCGCATCCGGATTGTTGGGATCATGTCTTGTCCGGAGGCTCTGCGGATCCGGATACCAAGTGCGGGCGGTCATTCGTGAACCGGGCCGGTCTTCGTTGGTCCCGCGGGAGGCCGAAACGATCGTTGCGGATGTTCGATATCCGGTGCCTGCGGAACTCGCGAGCGGGTGTGGCGCCATCGTGCATCTCGCGGCTAAAGTCCACGCAATGGAGGATTCGGGACAAGAGAAGGACTACGAAGTCGTCAATATCGAAGGCACCAGGCACATCCTCGATGCAGCGGTGCGGTCCGGGGTGCCTCGGATGGTGTTTGCGAGTTCAGTGAAAGTCTTTGGGGAAGAGACGAGTGGATGTATTGATGAAGCACGACCGCCCGATCCACAGACTCCATACGGTCAGTCAAAGTGGCAAGCGGAGCAACTTATCTCCGACTATGCAACGCGCCATCGCTTCACGGCAGTCTCGCTCCGTCTACCGATGGTCTACGGTCCGACCATGAGAGGCAACCTGTACCGAATGATCGAAGCGATCGACCATGGGCGATTTCCCCCTTTGCCTCGTCTTTCGACGGTCCGAAGTCTTTTGCATGTCGAAAACTTCGTGCATGCGGTATCCCTTTGTCTGCAGGTGTCGTGCTTTAGGCGATCAGCGTATATTGTCGCTGATGCCGACCCCTATTGTGTGACTGATCTGTATGAGTGGTTGCGCGCAGGATTGGGAAAGACGCCTGCAAGATGGCGAGTTCCACTCTGGGTACTCAAGGGGGGCGCCCGATTGGGGGACTTGCTCCAAGTCTTCAGTGGGCGGCATACTCCCTTAACGACGAATCAGCTGACCAAGCTCATCGGTAGTGCTTGGTTCAGTGCCGGGTCCATCACTCATGAATTAGGATATCAGGCCGCACACTCTTTTAAGGAAACGGTTCCGGAGTTGATTGCGTTCTATCGGCAGTCGATAAGAGTCTGAGCACGGTATACAAAAAAGTGGCCTACATCAGATAACCGCCAGCTATGCCAAGTGTAATAGTCATATTCCCGGCTCTCTTGGCCGGTATATGCGCCTGGTGGCTCACCAGAAACTTATGTTCCCGGAAATCGTTTCTCTCCGTCCTCGCTCATCCGAACGAACGGACACTGCATTCCATGCCGACCCCCCAGACCGGAGGGTTGGCCATCGTGTTAGGTGTGGTGATCGCGCTCATGGCTGCCGCCAGCGTTCTTGCGATCGCACAGCCGTCGAAGCCTGTCTTGCCAAAGGGCCTCGCCTCAGGAAGTCTCTGGATTGTGGCGTCCATGCTCCTTGTGTTTACGGTGTCCTTTCTCGATGACTGTGTCGGTCTCCCTGCGGGTCTCCGTTTAGGGATACAGGCGGTCTCCGCGTGCATCATTATCGGGGGTGTGGGTTTGACCTTGTCTTCCATCCCCATACCCGGAGGACCGACCCTGCTGCTGGGGATCACCTCGATTCCGGTCAGTATCCTCGTCCTCCTCTGGATGGCGAACCTGTATAACTTCATGGATGGTATGGACGGTTTTGCTGGAGGAATGACCTTTTTGGGGTTCGGGTTTCTCGCCTATTTTGGATGGCAGGCTCAGTTCCCCGTCTTGTTCATTATCGCGTCCTTCGTGGCAATGAGTGCGTTTGGGTTTCTTGTCCATAACTTCCCACCGGCTCGTATTTTCATGGGTGATGCGGGCAGCATTACGATTGGATTCTTGGCGGGAACATTGATGATTCTCGGCGTTCGCGACGGAATATTCGAGCTGTGGGTCCCTGTCATGATTTTCTCGCCATTCATCGTGGATGCCACCGTGACGTTACTCCGACGAGCGATTCGTCGCCAAAAGATTTGGGAAGCCCACCGGGAACACTATTATCAGCGGTTGATTCTAAGCGGATGGAGTCATCGCAGGACCGTGCTCACGGAGTACGGAATCATGATGCTGTGTGGAGGCCTGGCGGTCCTCTATCATCACTCCTCGGAAAAATGGCGTCTCATTATTTTAGGTGTATGGTCGGCGATGTTTCTTGTCTTGGGAATCCTCGTCAATCGGTTGGAACAGACGCCCCGAAAATCTCGCCCTGTTCGAGAGGCTCATGTGGTTGGCGAAGAGAGTTCTGCACGGGCGGTTTCTGAACAGGCTCCTGCGCGTGTGACCGTCAAAGCGTAGCGCGGTCTTGTTTGGCGCCTCGCCGTATCACACGAGCTCGACTCTTCCTCGAACATGATAAGGGCATGGATGATCAGACGCCCTTCACGCTGAAGACCACGCGCGACACGGTGTCCGGCGGGCTCCTTAATCAGGATAGCTTCGAGAGATGTCCGTTACAAAGAGAACTTCAGGCATCGGACCGGTTCTCGATTCGTCCCTATTGCGCATGAGCCTGCTCCAGACGGAGGCGAAGCGTGCGGCGGGTTGGACGACGACTGCGCTTGGGTTCACCATTCCCATTTGGGTCGTCGCAGACAGTATCCTCCTGGGCCTTCTCGTATTGTGTTGGGCGGTCAGTGGAGGGTGGCGGGAGAGACTCCGCCGAGTCAGTGCGAATCCCGTGGCGTTGGCCGCGCTCCTATTGTTCGGTTGGTTGCTGGTAGGGACTTTGTGGGGCGAGGGCGCGGTAGAAGATCGAGCGTTGTCGGTAAAGAAGTACGCTACGCTACTCCTGATCCCTCTGTTGATCTCCTTGGCCGTCGATGCTCAAGATCGGAATCGCGCGCTCCGCGCATTGGCGGCTTCGTTGATCGTGACGTTGGCACTGTCTCTCGCCTTGAGCGGAGGCTTCCTTCCGAAGGGCTGGATCTTCAATTGTGATTCGTCCAATCCTTGTGTGCTTTCAATACCCATTTCGTGTGATCTGTCCAACCCATGTATATTTAAAAAGCACACCACCCATAACATGCTCATGGCATTCGGCGTCTTGTTGTTCGGGATGCTCGCCTGGAAGTCCTCGCATCGATGGGCACGATGGGGCTGGGCCGGGGCGGCATGCTTGGCCGCGGGCAATGTCTTATTGATGGTACAAGGCCGAACGGGGTACGTGGTGTTGGCCGGACTTGCTATGGTGGCTTTCCACATGTACTTTGGATGGCGAGGTGTCGTAGCAGCGACCATTGTTCTCAGTGTGACTTTTTCGGCTGCCTATCAGGTCTCGACATCGTTCCGCGATCGCGTTGACCTTGTGGCCAGCGGTGTCGCGCAATGGAATCCGCAGACGACTACGTACGATGGGGTTACGGAGAGGATGGAATTCTTTTATCACACGGTCCAGATCATTCATGATCACCCGCTGATGGGCGTCGGCACCGGAGGATTTACCCACGCATACGCGATGCGCGTCCAGAAGCTCGGCCTGTCTGTTCCGACTCATCCCCATAACCAATACCTCCTGATTATGGTACAAGTCGGAGTGATCGGACTTTGTCTCCTGCTCTGGCTCTTCGCGCAACAATGGCGAGGGTCACCTTTTGTCGGTGATGCCACGGACCGATTGATCGCCAGAGGAGTGGTCGTCACCATTGCAATCGCATGTCTCTTCCAACCTGCGCTCAACGACCATACCGAGAAACTGTTTTACTGCCTGTTCTCCGGTCTCATGTGTTCCGGGACTGATCCACGATTTGAAACGAAGACATGAGCCTTTCCGCTTATATCATCGCCTACAACGAAGCGAAGAAGATCGCCGATACCATCAACAGTGTGCTGTGGGCCGACGAAATCATCGTGGCCGATTCCGCCAGTACCGATGAGACCGCTCGAATCGCCCAAGACTTGGGAGCCCGCGTCGTCCAGATTCCGTTCCAGGGATTCGGCCATCTGCGAAATCAAGCCATCAAAGCCTGTACGTATGAATGGATTTTCAGTCTCGACACGGACGAACAATGCACGCCGGAGGTCCGGGATGAAATCCTCATGATCCTGAGCGGAACTCCGGCGCATGACGCCTATCTTGTGCCGAGACGGAATTACTTCATGGGACGCTGGATCAAACATTCCGGCTGGTATCCGAATTTTCGTCAGCCGCAATTGTTTCGCAAAGGATCCATGAACTACGTGGAATCTCCCGTTCACGAAGGATATGAATTATTGACTCCCAAGCCGGTCGGTCGGCTGAACCATGCGATTTGGCAGATCCCATTCAGGGACTTTGAGGAGGTGGTCAAGAAGGCCAACCGCTATTCATCATTGGGAGTGTTGAAGCTTGCCGACCAACGAGTATCGATGGGGAGTGCGTTGTTTCATGGCATCTGGTCATTTCTCAAGCATTATGTGGCGAAGCGGGGGTTTCTGGACGGCTGGGCCGGGTTTGTCATCGCATTCGGTAATTTCGAAGGAACCTTTTATCGGTATGCCAAACGGTTTGAACAGCAGGAAATGTGGTCGCTCCCCAAACAGATGCCGCTCCGGCGCCCCGGCAGCTCGCCTTCGAAATGAAAACTGCGGTGATCGTGACGACATACAATCGTCCTGATGCGCTGGCGGCTGTGCTGGAAGGGTATTGTAGTCAAAGCGATCAAGATTTCACGCTCGTGGTTGCGGATGACGGTTCGAAGCAGGAGACTCAAGAGGTCATCCGGCACTATGTACGACGGGCACCCTTCCCGCTCACGCACGTGTGGCAGGAAGATCGGGGATTTCGAGCCGCCGCCATCCGCAATCGTGCCGTCGCGTCGGTGAGCGTCGACTATATTGTTTTTACCGATGGAGACTGTGTTCCCTCACGACATTTCGTGCAAGTCCATAAACGACTGGCGGAGCCGGGTTACTTCCTCGGATCGAATCGCGTATTGCTTTCAGCCGCGCTGACGAGCCGTATCCTTCGCCAGCGATTGCCGATCCATACATGGAGCCCAATCGATTGGGTATGGTGTTGGTCGAAACGGGACGTCAATCGAGTGCTTCCACTGATAAAAATCCCTGATGGTCCGTTTCGTAAATGGGCGCCTGATCGCTGGAAAGGGATCAAGACATGCAATTTCTCCGTATGGAGGGATGATCTGATCCGTGTGAATGGACTCGATGAGTCCTACGAAGGATGGGGGTTGGAGGATTCCGACTTGGTCATTCGACTGCTCCACGCGGGAGTGAAGCATAAGAACGCACGGATGGCTGCGGCGGTGTTCCATTTATGGCATCCGGAGCAGGATCGCATGACGCTAACCGACAATCAGAAGCGTCTGGATGATCTTTTGCGCTCGTCCACCGTTCGAGCCGCCATCGGGCTCGAACAATGTGGTGGTCTCTGATGTTGACCGGCCGGCGCCGTAACGACGAAATACGGATTGTAAATTGACCCGGGAAATGAACAGCGCGCTGGTCGTGTGTACGCGTCGAATTGGAGACGTTCTGTTAGCTACGCCGGTCGTACGTTCCCTTAAGGCGGCGTTGCCGCATCTGATGATCGATATGCTTGTGTTTGAAGGAACACAGGCCGTCGTAGCCGCGAATCCCGATATCCATCGCATCTGGACGATCGCCGAACGTCCGTCGATCGGAAAGCACATCATGCTGCTCGCTTCGATCTGGCGTCGCTACGACCTTGCCTTGTCGGTCTTGGCGGGCGACCGTCCGACTTTTCATGCCTGGGTTGCGGGGAAGTATCGCCTGGGCACTCTCTTGACCGACGGCAAGTCGTGGTGGAAACGGGAGCTGCTCCATGGGTGGGTGCCGTTTGACAACCTCCATACCCATACGGTCGTCATGAATCTCAGGCTACTGGCATCTTTGGACGTCCAATCGCTGGGAACTCCGGTTGTCCGCTGGACTGCCGATGATGAAGAATCGGTTTGTCGTGTGTTTCCTCAAATGCACGGGTCTCGACCATATGCGGTTCTTCATATCACTCCTAAGTTTGCCTATAAGACCTGGACCGTTGCCGGCTGGGTTGCGCTCGGACATTGGCTGAACGACCGTGGAATGAAGGTTATCGTGACTGGAATGGGATCAACCGAACAGGAGTATTGCCGACAGGTGATCCAAGGACTGCCGGATGCAGTGAATCTTGTCGGTTGTGTGACTTTGCCGGCGATTGGTTACCTCCTGACCCATGCCGATCTGTACGTCGGGACGGACACGGCCGTCAGTCATATGGCGGCCGCCGTCGGCACACCAAGCGTCGTGCTGTTTGGTCCATCGAATCCCGTGAAGTGGGGACCCTGGCCGAAGGATTTTCCTCCAACGGCGCCAAGCCCGTGGGTTAGACAGGGATCGCAGCGGCAGGGAAATGTGTTTCTCCTTCAAGGAGAAGGAGACTGCGTGCCTTGTCTTGGCGAAGGGTGCGACCGCCACGTGAACAGCTTAAGCGACTGCCTCCAACGGCTGTCTGTGCATCGCGTGATCCAGGCCGTTGAAACGATGTTGGCTGAAAGTAGGTTCCGCCTCCCGACTCCATGCGTATGAAACAGACTGCCGCGAAGCTCTTCCACGCCATCGCTGGGCGATACGGAAACCTCGTGCTTGCTTACCGATCGTTTGTCGTGATCGGCACACAGTTGGTCTTGATCTTGGCGGCCAACGTGGCGGCTTTTGAGCTGCGCTTCGAGGGAGACATCCCTCCGGAATACAGGCACATCATGTGGGACCATGTGCCCGCCGTGTTGCTGATATTCGGCGCGGGTTTATGGGTGTTCGGGATCCAACGAGGTCTTTGGAGATATGTCGGTCTTCACGATCTCGGGAAGATCCTCATAGCTTCTTTGATCAGCGCAGCGGTCTTTTATGGAGTCATCCATCATATCGGGGGGATTACAGAGTATCCCCGATCCGTGATCATCTTGACGGGAGTATTGAACGGATTGTATTTGGCCGGCATCCGATTGGCCGTACGGGGCTTCCGGGAGTGGCTCCAGGTCGTCAGTCCGAGCGCACGACGCGTCTTGATCATCGGAGCAGGCCATGCGGGCGAGTTGGTGGTCAGAGACATGTTGTCCGATGCGAATTATGACTGCCGTCCGGTTGGGTTCGTGGACGACGATCCCATCAAACAGAAGAAAAAGATCCATGGAATTCCGATCGTCGGGACGATCGCAGATACCAAAAAAGCGGCCGATCAGCTGAATGCCCAAGAGATCATCGTCGCTATCCCATCGGCTTCAACGGTGGTGAAACAGAAAATCTTGGCGGCTTCCGAGGGCTGCACGGTTCCGATCAAGACCTTGCCCAGTGTGAAGCAACTCCTCGGCGATTCGGTCTTGCTTCAGCAAGTCAGACCGATGAATTTGGATGATTTGCTGCAGCGGGAGCCGATCGATACGGATTGCCACGAGCTGTATCCCCTCATTACCGGGAAGACGCTGCTCGTGACGGGGGCGGGAGGTTCAATCGGATCGGAATTATGCCGGCAAATCGCCCGACATAAGCCCCACGCCTTAGTCCTGTTCGAACGCTACGAGAATTCACTCCATTCGCTTGTCCTAGAGTTACAAGCGGGTTTCCCGGCAGTCAAGATCGTGCCAGCCATCGGAGACGTGACGGTCTGTGATCGCGTGGCGGAAGTGTTTCGTGAGACCGGACCGCATATCGTCTTTCATGCTGCCGCACACAAGCATGTTCCCCTCATGGAACTGAATCCGAAGGAAGCAGTTCGCAACAATATATTGGGAACTCGAACGGTCGCCGAGGTCGCGTCGAAAACACGCGTGGAGCGATTTGTGCTGATCTCCACGGATAAAGCCGTCAACCCTTCGAGTGTCATGGGCGTCACCAAGAGGATCGCGGAGCACCTGGTACGGGAGCTCAATCACACCGGTCTCACAAAGTTTACGGTCGTACGGTTCGGCAACGTGTTGGGAAGCAACGGGAGTGTGGTGCCTCTGTTCTCCGAACAGATCCGCAAAGGTGGTCCGGTGACCGTGACCCATCCGGAGATCAAGCGATTCTTTATGACGATTCCCGAGGCCGTCCATCTCGTTCTCCAAGCAAGTGTGATGGGGCAGGGAGGAGAAGTCTTCGTTCTCGACATGGGCGAGCAAATCAAAGTCGCCGATTTGGCCAGAAACATGATCGTGTTGGCCGGCCTCGTGCCAGGGAAGGACGTGGACATCGTCTTTACGGGGCTTCGGCCTGGAGAAAAGTTGTACGAAGAATTGTTTGAGCACAGCGAGCGAGCGGAACCCACCGCCCATCCCAAAATCCATCGAGCGGTCGGCACTCCTGTCCCGGTGGGCGAGTTGGCTGAATGGGTAGAGTCACTGCCGGCAAGGCTTCCTAAAAGCGATGAAGAAGAACTGCTTCACGATCTCAAGCGGCTGGTGCCGAGTTTCCAACCTAAGCTTTCCCAGTGGGTTTCGTAGGTTTTGCACATTCAAGTGTCGGTTTGCCTCCTTCGTGCTATTGTCCAGATGGTGTGAACTGAGATTAATCGACAAGGACAGCGAGGAACCGCGTACGAGAGGACGGTATCGCAGTGAAAGGCGTCGTGCTGGCGGGTGGGTTGGGAACCAGGTTATTGCCTCTCACCAAGGTTACAAACAAACATCTGCTTCCGGTGTATAACCGGCCGATGATCTATTATCCGATTCAGACGTTGGTCAATGCGGGTGTGACTGAAATCATGTTGGTGACGGGTGGGAACAATGCGGGTGACTTTTTAAGATTGCTCGGGAACGGAACAGAGTTCGGGCTCAAACATCTCAACTATACCTATCAGGAAGGCGAGGGTGGCATTGCCGACGCACTTCGGTTGGCCGAGCACTTTGCCGATGGAGAATCCATTTGCGTCATGTTGGGCGACAACATCATCCAAGGGAACGTCGCCAAGGCAGCATATCACTTTCGCCATCAGCGAAGTGGGGCAAGGATTCTCCTCAAAGAAGTCCCGGATCCACAACGGTTTGGCGTGCCGGTTTTGGAAGGAGAACGTGTCGTAAAGATAGAAGAAAAGCCGCTTCATCCTCGATCTCCGTATGCCGTCACGGGGATTTATTTTTATGATTCCCAAGTCTTCGGGTTTATTCGTTCGCTCAAACCATCAGCGAGGGGGGAACTGGAGATTACCGACGTCAACAACGCTTATATCAAGGCCGGAATGCTGACATGGGATCTGCTCGAGGGATGGTGGACGGATGCCGGCACCATCGAGTCTCTCCATCTGGCCAATCAGCTGGTCGGCCAAACCGGTGCCAACAATCTTGATCTGGCGGCATAGATGCGCATCCTTGTCACCGGCGGTGCCGGTTTCATCGGGTCCCACCTTGTCCGGCGTCTAGTCGCCTCTGCACAGCACCAGGTTGTCAACCTCGATGCTCTCTGCTATTCGGGGAATCTGACCAATCTGGATACGGTCAGCCGAAAGGGCGGGTATGTGTTTGTCCATGGCGACATTTGTGATGGATCGTTGGTTTCATCCGTGCTTCGCAAGCATCGCATCGAGGGCATCATCAATTGTGCGGCGGAGACGCATGTCGACCGTTCGATCCTTGATCCGGGATGCTTCGCGCGCACGGATGTGGTGGGCACGGGCGTGTTGCTTGAACAAGGACGACATGCTGGGGTGAAACGGTTTCTTCAAGTCAGTACCGACGAAGTGTACGGCAGCGTCGAATCCGGTCTGTCAACGGAAGGAGATCGAGTTGAGCCGCGTAGCCCTTACTCAGCCAGCAAAGCAGGCGGAGATCTCCTGGTGTTGAGCTACTGGACTACCTATCAATTTCCGGTGGTGGTGACGAGGGGCAGCAATACCTATGGCCCCAATCAGTATCCGGAAAAATTCATTCCTCTCTTCGTCACGAATGCGATAGATGATCAGCTGTTGCCCTTGTACGGCGACGGCAGATACCATCGCGATTGGCTGGCCGTCGAAGACCATTGTGCCGGGATCGAACGGGCTTTTTTCCATGGAGAGCCGGGAACCGTGTACAACATCGGTGCGGGAAACGAGCGCGAAAACATTGCGGTCGCCGAGGAGATTCTCTCGTGCCTAGGCAAACCGAAGACCTTGCTCCGCTTCGTGGCAGACAGACCCGGTCATGATCGACGATATGCGGTTGATAGCGGGAAGCTTCGTCGGCTTGGATGGCGTCCGGTCGTCCCGTTCGAAGATGGGCTGCGCGCGACGATTCAATGGTATCGAGAACATGAGTCCTGGTGGCGCCCCATCAAGTCCGGAGAGTTCCGAAAGTATTATGAACAGATGTACGGTAAGCGGTTACAACAAGCCAGTTGAGACGGCGATTGCCGCTGAATAGCCGCGCGTAACTTTCTCGAGAACTTCACCGCAGCTTCGTCTCAACCGAGTTCATTGCCGATATGAGAGTTCTGCTTACCGGAGCCGGCGGGCAACTGGGCAGCGCGCTATGCGAGGTGTTTGGGTACGAAACAGTCATACCCAAAGACTTGCCGGACTTTGATCTGACTCGCTCGAGTGTTGAAGAAGAGATCATCGAATCCGCTCCCCACTTGATCATCCATGCGGGAGCCTACACCGATGTAGACGGGGCCGAACGAGAGCCGGACCTCGCGTTGGCGGTGAACGCCACGGGAACCGAGCAAATCGCACGTGCCGCCGTTCGGGTCGGGGCACGGTTGATCTATGTTTCCACCGACTATGTGTTCGATGGGAAGCAGCGGATCCCGTATCGTGAAGATGATAGTCCTCGTCCGATCAACCGATATGGATTTTCGAAATGGAAAGGAGAGCAGGCCGTTCTGGCGTCTGGCGCCAGGGCGCTCATCATCCGGACCGCATGGCTCTATGGATCAGTCGGAAAAAATTTTGTGAAGTCGATCATGCGGGCTGCGCAGAGCGAATCGATCTTGAAGGTCGTGCATGATCAATCCGGTTGCCCTACGTATGTCGAAGACCTGGCCGCTGCCATGGCTTCGTTGGTCGGGAAGGATGCGGAAGGAATAGTTCACGTGACCAATCGCGGCCAGTGCACATGGTATGAGTTTGCGCAAGCCATCGTTCGTGAAATGGGACTCTGCTGCCCCGTCATACCGATTACAACGGAGCAAGCAGGACGTCCAGCCAAGCGACCGTCGTACTCAGTATTGAATCCGGACCGATTGGCCTCTCTGGGCCTTGTATTACCGGAATGGAGCGAGGCTCTGGCCCGATTTGCCAAAGCCGCCCACCCGCTTCCTGGGAGTTCTATTTGAGTGCTCCGATCGGTCAAAAACCTTTTCAAGTGTTCAGAGACTGGTTAAGATAGCAACTCATTCTTTCCAGGACATCCGACTCCTCTACCGATACGCGCGTGAAATCGAAAACTTGGCACATACCCGCGAAGAATCGCTTGCGAGAAATCCGGTTGTTCGCCACTGATGTGGACGGAGTCCTCACCGATGCCGGCATGTACTATTCCGAGTCGGGCGATGAATGGAAGAAGTTCAATACCCGTGACGGGATGGGAATCAAATTGCTCCAGAAGGCCGGACTCATCACCGCCATCGTGACCCAAGAGCGAACCCGATTGGTGGCCAGACGGGCCGAAAAGCTCGCCATTCCCGAGCTCCATCAGGGAGTAATGGACAAGTTGTCGGTGCTTCGAGATATGGCCATGCGATACAGTCTCTCGCTCCGGCAGATTGCGTATATCGGTGACGATGTCAACGACATCGAAGCCTTGAAGGCGGCGGGATTGTCCGCAGCCCCTGCGGATGCTCTTCCGCAAGTGTTGGACGTCGTCGACTATGTCTGCCGACAGAAGGGGGGGGAGGGGGCGGTGCGTGAGCTTGCCGAGATGATCCTCCATTCTTACGACTCTTACGACGAACCGAAGACGACCAAGTCGCGCCGTTGAGGTGAACGATGACAAAGACACATGCGTTGTATCCGGTGATCATGGCGGGAGGGAGCGGGACCAGGTTTTGGCCGTTGAGTCGTCATCTGTTTCCCAAGCAGCTTTTGCGGATAGGCGGGGAGCATACGTTGATCCAGCAGACCATGCGACGCGTCCTCGGCTGTGCGCCTGCTTCCCATGTGCTGATCTCGACGAATGCCGCACAAGCCGACCTCATTCGCACGCAATTGGTCGACTGGAAAGAAGACCTTACGGATGGATTTCTCCTCGAACCGGAAGGGAGAAATACAGCGCCTGCCATCGCGCTTGCCGCTCTGGAAGTAGCGGCACGTGATCCGGAGGGTCTCATGTTGGTCGTTCCCGCGGATCATATCGTGACGGGCCAGCGTGATTTTGAAGCGGCGGTTCAATTGGCGTCACAGTTGGCCGGAGAAGGCTATTTGGTGACGTTCGGGATCAAGCCGATCAGGCCGGAAACCGGCTACGGCTATATCAGGCCCAAGGACAAGGCTCTACTGGGCAAGCAAGGAAAGTTACGAGGATATCTCGTCCGAAAATTCGTGGAGAAGCCCAATGCCACGAAAGCAGCTCAGTACGTGAAGGCGGGAGACTACTTTTGGAACAGCGGCATGTTTGTCTGGCGCGCGGCCACGATCTTGGAGGAGATCGGCCTTCACCAACCGGCGATCATGGCCTCGATGGATCGCATCCGGAAACTCAAAAAAGAGGGTGCGTCAAGACAGTCGATCGATGACGTGTATCGTCAAATCACACCGGTCTCAATCGACACCGGTGTCATGGAGCGGTCGTCGAAGGCGGCGGTGGTACCGGTGACGTTTAAGTGGTCCGATGTCGGGAGTTGGGGGAGTTTGGACGAAGTCGCGGAAAAGAACAAGGCCGGTAACGTGGTCACGGGACGGGTGGTCGACTTTGAAAGTAGGCGTTCGATCGTCTATGCAGATCGGCGCATCGTGGCAACGATCGGGCTTGAAGATATGGTGGTGGTGGATACTCCTGACGCGACGTTGGTGTGTCCGAAATCGCGGGCGCAGGATGTGAAGCAGGTCGTCGACATTCTGAAACGGCAGCAAGCACCCGAACACTTGGAACACCTGACCGTGCAGCGGCCATGGGGGTCTTATACGGTGTTGGAAGAAGGGCCGGGGTTCAAAGTCAAACGTGTGACGGTCAATCCCGGTGGCCGACTCTCGCTCCAGATGCATCATCGGCGAAGCGAGCATTGGGTGGTGATTGCCGGCACCGCGCGCGTGACAAGGGAGCAGGAGGTCTTCGATTTAACGGTCGGCGACAGCACGGCCATTCCGGTGAAAACCAAACATCGCTTGGAAAATCCCGGGCAGGAGACGGTGCATATCATCGAAGTACAGAACGGGCCTTATCTCGGCGAGGATGATATCGTGCGGTTCAAGGACGATTACGGTCGGATAGCGAAAAGTTGATTCGTGTGATGAAGCCGACGAGAGCGGGCAGAGGACCGAGTGGGGCTGATGAGGAATCGGTCTTCTGAAGGAGGGTGTGTGGGTTTGTTTCGCGAATATGATCTTCGGGGAATTGTCGGCAGCGAATTGACTGAAGATTTGGCCGAACGCTTGGGTCGGGCCTTTTCCACATATGTAGGTAGGCGCGGAGTGACAACGATCAGCGTCGGCCGCGATGGTCGGTTGAGCTCCCCAGCACTTCACAAGGCGCTTGTAAAAGGGTTGCTTGCCGGAGGGCTCGATGTCATCGACATCGGAGTGTGTCCCTCTCCTTTGGTGTACTTTTCGTTGTTCACGCTCCCGGTCGGCGGCGGTATCATGATTACCGGGAGTCACAACGCGGCCGAATATAACGGGTTCAAGATCTGTGTCGGCAAGACGGCCATCCACGGAAAGGAAATTCAGGAACTTCGAAGAGTGATGGAAGAAGGCGTATTTGTGTCGGGGAATGGGCATCTCTCGGAGCATCCGATCATCCCGGATTACCTGGCATACATCAAGAAAAGCTTCTCTCATGTTCACGCGAATCGACTGCAAGTCGTGATCGATAGCGGCAACGGCGCGGCCTCCCTCGTTGCCAAACAAGCGCTTGAGTTGTTGGGATGTCAAGTCACAGGCTTGTATTGCGATTTGGACGGACGCTTCCCCCATCACCATCCAGATCCCACGGTGCTGGAGAACCTTTCCGATCTCATGCGGGCAGTGAAGGATCATGGAGCCGATGTGGGAATCGGATATGACGGGGATGCAGACCGAATCGGAGCTGTCGATGAGCAGGGTCACGTGTTGTGGGGCGACCGTCTCTTGGTTCTCTACTCACGCGACATCCTGGCTACGAAGCCCGGCAGCACCATCATCTCGGAAGTGAAGGCTTCTCAGAGCCTCTACGACGACATTACCAAGCGCGGCGGACGCGCCATCATGTGGAAGACGGGTCATTCGCTGATTAAGGCGAAAATGAAGGAAGAGGCCGCGGTCTTGGCCGGTGAAATGTCAGGGCACATGTTCTTTGCGGATCGGTATTTTGGGTACGATGACGCCGTCTATGCGTCGTGCCGGCTCGTGGAAATTTTGGCGAAGGCTCATCGGCCGCTTTCGGCATTGGTGTCTGATCTGCCTCCGTCGGTCGTCACTCCTGAGATCCGAGTGGATCTCCCTGATGCCGTCAAGTTCGATGTTGTTGAGCGGATTCGCCAGCGATTTACCGAATACCTGAAGGCCAAACAGGGTCTTGGGCCGAGGAAACTGGCGCTTCAAAACCTGATTACGATCGACGGCGTCCGCGCCATCTTCGACGATGGGTGGGGGCTGGTTCGAGCTTCCAACACCCAACCAGCCTTGGTCCTGAGATTTGAGGCGACATCCTCCGCACAACTGCACGTCATTCGGGCGCTCATCGAAGACGAACTCGCGGTGGCAAAACGGTCGGTCGGGTGCTGACACGCCCCGGGTGGCCTCTTGAGACTCCCGCCGTTGACCGGATGTGTCGGTATGTCGTCATCCTGGCTATGATCGCCCTTTCACCACACTCAGCGGCCTGTATGGAGCTTGAACCTCTCGGCGAAGCCAAGCGTCCGTTTCACATTGGAGAACGGCTGACCTACGAGGTTTCCTGGCTCAATCTTACTGCCGTGATTGCGGTGATGGAGGTGACCCGCATGGATGGCGCACATGACCAAACCGTCGCGAAGTTGGTCGGGACTGCGCAGTCAACTCCCATCATCACCAAGTTTTTCCCAGTTGACAATCGAGTGGAATCACAGCTGGACTTGGAAACACTGACTCCGGAACATATGACGTTCCGCCGGCGTGAAGGTAAAAAGAAAGAAGATATTGAGTACGCCTTCCAACAAAAAGAGGGCACGGTCACGGCTGTCAGAGGAGGGACGACGGAGACGCTCCCTATCCCGGCCGGGACGCAGGACATCATTTCATGCTTGTACTATACCCGTACCATCTTGCCGCCGAGTCCGGGTGCTTCACTGAAGATGAATGTGTATCACGACAAGAAAAATCGTCCTGTCGAGGTTCGTGTCGAAGCCATCGAAACTATTGAAGGCGTCTGGGGAAAGACGGAAACCGTCCGGGTGCTGGTGATCATGCCGTTCCATGGACTGTTTATGAATCAGGGCAACATCCGCGTATGGGTTACGAATGATGAACGGAAGATCCCGGTGCGAATGAAAGCGAAGGTCGTGCTTGGGTCCATCGTTGCCGATTTGGTAGACGGGATGCCGACATCCAGACGTGATCAATAAAATCACGGAGCATCGATTGCTCAGGCACTCTTGACCAGGCTATACTGCATAGACGATGACGCTACCCACACTGAATCGTTTCGTCGCCCAACACGAGTCGTTGATTCCACAGGAGAAAGCGGAATTCACCGGTCTCCTGACCGACATCGGTTTGATCGGCAAACAGATCGCACAAGATCTCCGGCGTGCCGGTCTGATGGATATCCGTGGAACAACAGGCGAAACCAATGTACAGGGTGAAACCGTCAAGAAACTGGATGTCATTGCAAACAACACCTTCGTGAACGTCTTGCAGTCGACCGAATGCGTCTGTGCCCTGGCGTCCGAGGAAATGGAGAAGCCGATCATCGTGTCGGGGAAGGGATTGCGTGGGAAGTACATGGTATTGTTCGACCCGCTCGACGGGTCGTCCAATACGGACTGCAATATGCCGCTCGGTGCTATTTTTTCGATCCTCAAACACGATTCGACCGATCGGTTGCCCACAGAAGCTGCGCTGGTGCGGCGGGGAGTCGAACAGATGGCCGCAGGGTATCTGTTGTTCGGATCGAGTACGATGTTCGTGTACACGACCGGTCAAGCGGTGCATGGTTTTACCCTGGAACCGGCGATCGGAGAGTATGTGTTGTCGCACGAGCGCATCAAGATTCCGGCAAAAGGCAAGATCTACGCTGCAAACGAGGGCAACTCGCAGAAGTGGTTGGAGGGAACACGGAAGTATTTCGATTGGCTCAAAGTCAGCGACAAGGCCACCGGTCGTCCATACAGTGGTCGTTATTCCGGTTGTTTGGTCGCCGATGTGCACCGTCTGTTGCTCGGGGGGGGCATTTATCTGTATCCGGGTGAAGTGGATAAACCCGAAGGGAAACTTCGGCTACTGTACGAGGCGAACCCGCTGGCTCTTGTTGTCGAAGCTGCCGGTGGAAAGGCGACGACTGGAACGTCCAGGATATTGGACGTGGAAGCGAAAAAACTACACCAGCGTGTGCCGTTGATCATCGGGAGCCGCCTCGATGTCGAGCAGGCGGAGGCCCATATTCAGGGAAGAGCCTAGTTGCGCATTGGTATGATGACGTGATGGTATTCGGGAGGGAATCATGGGAGATCGTGTACAAGAGATTCTCGGTTGGTACGGTAGCGATAATGCCGGGACGAAGGCGAATATCGGGCGCATGCTGCGCTCCGGTAAATTAGCGGGGACCGGCAAGTTAGTCATCCTCCCGGTGGATCAGGGGTTTGAGCATGGACCGGCGCGAAGTTTTGCGCCCAACCCCCCGGGATACAATCCGCACTATCACTTCCAGCTGGCGATCGATGCGGGATGTAACGCGTATGCTGCGCCACTGGGTTTTCTGGAAGCCGGCGCGGACGAGTTCGCCGGCCAGATTCCGTTGATTCTTAAGTTGAACAATCACGATGTGCTCCATGACGACAAGGATCCGCTGCCGTCGGTGACCGGAAGTGTGAAGGATGCCCTCCGGTTGGGGTGTTCGGCCGTCGGATTCACGATCTATCCAGGCTCCACTCATTGCAACGCCATGTATGAGCAACTGCGGGCCATTGCGGAAGAAGCCAAGGCCCACGGTCTTGCCGTCGTCGTGTGGTCCTACCCGCGAGGATCGAGTTTGAGCAAAGAGGGTGAGACGGCCATGGATGTCGTGGCCTACGCAGCGCAAATCGCCGCTCAACTGGGAGCGCACATCATTAAGGTGAAGTTGCCGACCGCGCACTTGGAACAAGCGGCCGCCAAAAAGGTGTATGAATCGAGCCAAATTCCGATCAAAACGCTGGCCGAGCGAGTGAGGCACGTGGTCCAGAGCTCGTTCGATGGTCGTCGGATCGTCATTTTTTCAGGCGGAGCCAAGAGCGAAGACAAGAATGTGTTTGAAGAAGCCCGGGGGATCCGGGATGGAGGAGGCTTCGGGAGCATCATCGGGAGGAATTCGTTCCAGCGCCCGAAAGCCGAGGCCATTAAGTTTCTCCACACCATTATGGGGATTTACAGCGGCGAGATTCAGTAAGCTTTCGCGTAACAGCAATTAAAGGCGAATTAATACCATGAATCAACCGGAGTTCGACCGTAAACCTCAGGGCACCAGAAGCTGGCTTGTGGCCGCCACGTTGTTGACGGCCGGCATCATCATCGGGTTTGTGGTGGCTTCGGACCTTGGCTGGTTGCCTACGGGGCATGCGGTCCCTGATTCATCGGTCGCTCCGCCGCCTCCCATCGCCAGGCCGGTTTCGACCGCCCCGCAGCCCGTACTGAGTGGGAGCAATCAAACGTTCGTAGATATTGCAAAATCGGTGAAGCCGGCGGTCGTGAATATTTACGCAACCAAGAGCGGGCGTTCAGACAGTTCCGGCGCAATGCCGTTTGACGATCCATTGTTCCGGAAGTTTTTCGGCGACGAGTTTTTCAGGAAATTCGAGCATCCGAAAGAAAGAAAGGAGCGGGGGCTCGGATCCGGTGTGATCGTCGAATCGAACGGGTTGATCATCACCAACAACCATGTGGTCGGGAAGGCGGACGAAATCCGCGTCACTCTCTCGGACAAACGCGAATTCAAGGCGAAGCTGATCGGGACCGATCCGAAGACCGATGTGGCCGTGGTGAGGATCGACGCAACAGGGCTTCCGACCGTACCCTGGGCCGATTCGGACAAACTGGAAGTCGGCGAGTTTGTCTTGGCCGTCGGGAATCCGTTCGGACTGACACAGACCGTCACTTTGGGAATCGTCAGCGCGCTCGGACGCGCCGCCGGTATCGCCGAATACGAGGATTTCATCCAGACGGACGCGGCCATCAACCCCGGCAATTCCGGCGGAGCCTTGGTCAATGTGCGGGGTGAGTTGGTCGGGATCAACACCGCCATATTCAGCCAGAGTGGCGGCAACATGGGGATCGGTTTTGCCGTGCCGAGCAACATGGCTCAGTCCATTATGGGGCAGCTCGTACAAACCGGAAAAGTCGTTCGGGGTTGGCTCGGGGTCTCCATTCAAGAGTTGACACCGGAATTGGCGTCCCAGTTCGGTATCACGGAGACCAAGGGTGTGCTTGTCAGCGATGTCATGGATGACAGTCCGGCGAAAAAGGCTGGATTCGAACGAGCCGATGTCATCATCGAATATGACGGCAAACCCATGGATTCACCGACCCATCTGCGCAATGCCGTTGCTCAGACACCGGTCGGGAAAAAAGTCACGATCAAGTTTATTCGCGACAAGAAGCCGAAAACCGTCGATCTCACGATCGTTGAGCAGCCCAAGTCGATGTCGCAGAACGGCGATGACGATGGGGGGGAATCGGCCACGCCGACCGGCGTGCTTTCCAGCCTTGATGTCCGAGACTTGAACGAAGAATTGGCGAGCCGGTATGGGTTGAAACCGAGCGAGCGAGGTGTGGTGATCGTTCGAGTCAAGCCCGGCAGTACGGCGGAAGAATTGGGCGTCCGAGAGGGCGATATCGTGCTCGAGGTGAATCGTCAGTCTGTGACGTCGGTGAAGGCGTTTGAACGGATCGCCGGCAAGCTACCGAAGGACCAAGCCGTCTTGCTTCTGTTGAAACGGCAGGGGCGGACGATCTATCTGACGCTTCGCCCATGAGAAATGGTGAAGGCGGTCTAGCCTGCGGGGCGATGCCAAAGTATCCCGAACAATCAGATTCGTTCGATTTTCTCGAGCAGTACGGATAGTCTAGACTACGGTCGTGAAGAACCACACTGTGGCTCTCGTCCCTGCCGCCGGACGAGGCCTTCGCATGGGCGGCTCGGTTGCTAAACAATTTCTCGCTTTGGGTGGTGAACCGCTCGTTGTTCACTCGCTCCGTGTTCTTCAGGCCTCTCCCGACATCGACCAGATCATATTGGCTGTCCCGCAGGCCGATCTCGACTATTGTCTTAACGATCTCGCCGTTCGGTTTGGGTTCTCGAAAATCACGAAAGTGGTGGCAGGCGGAAAGGAACGCCAGGATTCGGTCCGGCATGCGCTCGAGCACGTGCCTGTGGAAACCGAGATCGTGGTCGTGCATGATGCGGTGCGGCCGTTTCTCACCGAGCGTATGGTGACCGAGGTCGTCGAAGCGGCCCGCCGAGTGGGCGGAGCGATTGTGGCCTTGCCGATGCGTGATACCGTCAAACAGGTTGGAACGGGCCGTCGTGTCGAACGGACGGTCGATCGCGGACCGCTCTGGCTGGCGCAGACGCCTCAGGCATTCCGGCGTGATCGATTGCTGGCCGCCCATCGGAAAGCCCATGCAGAAGGGGTTCATGCCACCGATGATGCGTTCTTGTTCGAGTGGTCCGGTCACGAGGTGGTGGTCGTGGAAGGGAGCGGGGAGAATATCAAGGTGACGAGGCCGGAGGATATGGTCATTGGTGAAGCGATCTTGGCATCGCGTCGATCGGGCGGTATGAGCGGTATGAAAGGATCGATATGAACAAAGGATTTCGGATCGGCTATGGCTATGATGTTCATCCGCTTGGTCAGGGCCGTACATTGATCTTGGGAGGAATTGAAATCCCGCATGAGAAAGGTTTGCTCGGCCACTCTGATTCCGATGTCTTGGTCCATGCGGTTTGCGATGCCTTGTTAGGAGCCATGGGAGAGGGAGATCTCGGTCGTCACTATCCGAGTTCGGACTCCAAGTATAAGGGGATCTCGAGCTTGAAGCTGTTGGAAGACGTCATGGGGAAACTGCATGCGAAGGGGTATCGGGTGGGAAACATCGACACCGTCATTGTGGCCCAGGCTCCTCGGCTTGGACCGCATCTTCACGCCATGCAAAAGAAAATAGCCGCGGCCGCCGGCATCGATCCAGATCTGGTCAATGTCAAAGTAAAAAGTGGAGAAGGTTTGGACGCGGTCGGGCACGAAGAAGGGATGATCGCGCATGCGGTGTGTCTGATCGAACCGGCCTGACATCACGAGACACTCATCTATGTTTGCCGCCATCAAACAAGATCTCCAAGCGGTTTTTGACCGGGATCCGGCCGCGACCAGCAAGCTGGAAGTGATCCTCACCTATGCCGGGTTCCATGCGCTACTGGCCTATCGCATCTCTCACTGGCTGAAGGCACAGGATGTCCCGATCCTACCGCGGGTCATTTCGCAGCTGGCCCGTTGGGTGACCGGTGTGGAGATTCATCCGTCTGCGAAAATCGGCACCGGTTTTTTCATCGACCACGGGATGGGCGTGGTGATCGGAGAAACGGCGGAAATCGGGGATTATGTGACCCTCTTTCAAGGCGTGACGTTGGGCGGGACCGGAAAAGAGCGAGGCAAGCGACATCCGACGCTGGGGAATCACGTGGTGGTGGGAGCAGGCGCGAAAATCCTGGGAGGGATTACCATCGGTGATAACGTGAAGATCGGAGCCAATTCAGTGGTCTTGAAGAACGTGCCGGCCAATTCCACCGTCATCGGTGTACCAGCCCGTGTGATCAAGACTCAGGGCGAACGCTTGCCTGACGCCACGATGGATCAAGTGAATTTGCCGGACCCCATCAGCGATCGGTTCCTCACGCTCGAGCAAGAGTTGATCGACCTCCGAAAGAAACTCGAAAATCAGGACAAGCCATCCCTGCCATGACAGTCCTCACTATTGAGCGGCTTGCGTAGGGGAATCGATCCGGCGCGGCGTGGGCCGCGCCGGGGATAAAGACTGGATGCGAGCTAGCTCGAGAGGCAGTCGCTCATGAATTGTTTCCGCTCGTCGCCCTTCAATTTCTTCTCCCCTGCCTCCTTGTTGCAGGTCTTCATTTTATTTTGCTGAGTGTCCTTGCCGCCTCCGCCTTTCGCCGACTTGGCGGAGAGACACTCCTTCATAAACGCCTTCCGTTCGTCGCCTTTCCCCTCACCAAACCCCTTTGCATCCGCCCGTTCGTTGCACGCCTTCATCTTATTCTGCTGGCCGGGCGCGGCCACGGCCAACGTAGGTGCTCCCAGGCTCAAGACAAACAATGTCAATGTCAGGACATGCACGACTGTCCGCATATCGTAACTCCTTTGTGGTGAGATGTGAGGTGCAAGTATGCATGCCATCATAGCAAAATAGTACGTATTTGTCTGTAGTGCACATATGACGGTGTCTTATCCATAATCGACACGGATAAGAAAGAGTCCTTGTGACGGAGCGGTTTTGCCGGCGGCAGAGCGGTCATGCGCCCCAAGGATGGTTGTGAAGTTGTCCGGGGTGCGTTTGTTTTGGCCTACTTCAACGAGCGTCCCGACGATGGAGCGTACCATCTGTTTCAAAAAGCGGTCGGCATAGAATTCCATCCGTAACAAATCATTTTCTCGCGCAATGGTGAGCCGCTGCAGGTGACAGAATGGGTCGTCATTGTCAGTGGGCTGGGTCTGAAATGACGAAAAATCATGGGTGCCGATCAAGGCACGTCCTGCCTGTTGCATCGCTGCGTCGTCGAGGGGCTGATGAACATGCCAGCAATGGTCACGCTCGACCGCCGGACGCTCCGGGCGATTCAGAATACGGTATTCATACAGTTTGCCTTGTGCCGAGTGCCTCGCGTGGAACGTGTCGGGCATGAGCGCGGCTGATCGCACCACGATGTTTTCCGGGAGGTGTGCGTTCAGCGCCCTGGTCCATTGCCGTGGCGATAAGCCATGGTCAATACGAAAGCTCGCGACCTGTCCCAGCGCGTGCACTCCCGCATCGGTGCGTCCCGCGCCAATGACCGCCACTTTAGTTTGTGTGACACCGAAGACAGCGGTTTCGACCGCTTCTTGAATCGTGGGCCGGTTGGGTTGACGTTGCCAGCCGGCGTAAGCCGTGCCGTCATATTCGAGAACGAGTTTGATGGTGGACATGAAGTATGTGGGAGGCGGCGAGTTCAACGTTCATCGGACATCCGGTCTATTATTGGCAAGGAATGAAACAATGCCATGGTAGAGTGATTGAGCGACATCCCGGACGAACGTCGGTTTCCTGAGAAGATCTTCTTCGTCCGGGTTGGAAATGTAAGCGATCTCGGCCAAGATGCTGGGCATGCTCGTGAACCGCAGTACATAAAATGGAGCCGTCTTGACGCCATGGTCGTTGACCGCGTACGGCCCGTTCATCTGGGAGACCATGGCTTCTTTCGCGTTCCACGCGAGCTCAAGTGACTCCTCGATCTTCTTCGTCGTCAAGAGATCCGCCAGCAGGTATTCCAAGCCGACTCCGGTGTGGCTGATCGGCGTGCCGTTTTCCCGTGCCGCGACTTCGAGAGCCCGCTGATCCTTGGCTTCTCCAAAGTGATAGATTTCAATCCCCTTGACCGCGCGTGACGGGTGAGAGTTGACATGGATGGAAACAAAAAGATCGGCTTCGTGGCTGTTCGCAAACTTGGCGCGGTCTTCCAGCTCGATGAATACATCACTCTCTCGGGTCATGAGCACCCGCACGCCGGGCTGCTTGATGAGGAGCTCACGGAGCTGGAGTCCAACCCTGAGCGTAATATCCTTTTCCTCGGTCTTTCGGATGCCTCGAGCCCCAGGATCTTTCCCGCCATGGCCCGGATCGATCACGATGGTCCTGTAGCCCTTGGCACGCGGCACCACAAGCTGTGAGGGGGGCGAAGTTGACCGCTGCGGAGCTTCCTGCGAATCCATTGCGGAAGAAGCGGGAGGAATCACGTCGATGACCAACCGCGGGGGATTGGAAAGGGTGAAGTGTTTATAGCTCTGGAACGATGTGGTCGGGAGAGAGACGGCGACAGCGTGGGGAAGCGATTGAGTGACGATGAAAGGTGAGGGGACGGTGCCGTTTCTGGCCTTGGTTTGCGCCGGTTGGCTGAGCCATGCGTGTGGAAGGGCGATCACCACGCGACTTGGATTAGCCACTCGCCGCTCGATGACGGTAGCGTGACGGTCCAGATCCAATACCAACCTGGTTTTCTCCGGACTCGTCATCACACGGAAATTACGAATCGTAACGGGAGCCAGGGACGCCATCGTCCCTCTCACGGGACCCTGTTTCGATGACAGCACGGGCGGCGGACGATCATCCGATAACCGAGCCCAAGTCGTTTGGATCAGGATTCCCTGGAGAGAGAGAAAGAAGAGGACACTGGGCATGAGGAAGATGGGCTGGAATGAAAGGAGCCGAGGCTTTCGTACGTGCATGGGCCCTTTGGGGATAGATGACAATGGGAAACTATTCTCAGATGTCCGTTGCCTTGTCAAGAATTACGCCGGTTGGCTAGGAGGATGCGGATTGACTGTCTGCTCGTGGCCACGGTAGCGTGGTGTATGCCGATGCATCTGATCATCGATGGCTATAACTTGCTGGCCGGTGCCCGACACCTTTCCGGTCGTCTGGAATCGGCCCGCGACAGGTTGATGCAGGATCTGGCAGCCTATCGCCATCGCAAGAACCATCTCATTACCGTGGTGTTCGACGGGTGGCAGCAGGGCCAGCCGACGGAGCAGCGGGAACATCGTGCCGGAGTTCACGTGATCTATTCAAAACGCGGTGAACGGGCGGATCAGGTCATCCAACGGCTGGCACGGGAGTA
This sequence comes from Nitrospira sp. SG-bin1, assembly GCA_002083365.1. Classification (NCBI taxonomy): domain Bacteria; kingdom Pseudomonadati; phylum Nitrospirota; class Nitrospiria; order Nitrospirales; family Nitrospiraceae; genus Nitrospira; species Nitrospira sp. SG-bin1. Next base: position 121,292 of record LVWS01000043.1, read on the forward strand.
TGGGGCGGATTGTGCTGTCGTGAGTTCCGACCATGAGATCGTGAATGCAGCCAGAGCTCACGGGGCCTTTGTCATGGGGGCTCGTGAATTCGCGGAAAAGCTCAGGATGTCACCGGGTGCCACGGGTACCATCCCCTATAAAGAGCTGGATTTAGGGGATGATGCTCGACCGACACGAGGGCCGGAGAAGAAAGGAAATCCGCGTAAGCCCTCAAAATCACAAAGGCAGCGGGACCGACGGCTTAAGCGATTTTGAACAGCCGCTTGGCGTTGCCGCTGGTTCGTCCGGCAATTTCATCCACAGACATATTGTGGAGCGACGCCAGCTGTTTCGCGACTTGCGATACATACGCCGGTTCGTTTCGTTTGCCCCGATAGGGAACGGGCGTGAGATACGGACAATCGGTTTCGATCAACAGGCGGTCCAGCGGCGTATTCGCGGCAATCTCACGGAGCATGGTCGCGTTCTGAAACGTGAGGATCCCGGAAAAGGACAGATAGAATCCCAGGTCCAGCGCATCCTTTGCCAGCCAAGCGTCCCCGGAAAAGCAATGAAACACCCCACCGACGTCTGACGCTTTCTCTTCCTTTAAAATCGTAATCGTGTCTTCCTGGGCTTCCCGCGTGTGGATGATCACGGGCAGCTTGAGTTCACGCGCGAGCTGAACCTGCTCACGAAACCGCTCACGCTGGTCTTTCGGCGACGAATGGTTATAGTGAAAATCCAGTCCGATTTCACCATAGGCCACGACCTGTCGATGTTTCGCAAGGCGACGAAACTCGTCGTACCAGGTGTCCTGGATGTGCTTGACTTCATGCGGGTGAACACCGATCGAGGCATAGACGAATGGATGCCGGTCAGCAAGCTGTACGGCCGCTTGGCTGGTGGCGAGATCGCAGCCGATGGTTATAAAGGCCTCAACGCCGGCCTCCCGTGCGCGGGCGATCACGGCTTCCCGGTCGTCGTTGTAACGGGCATCGTCCAGATGCGTGTGAGTGTCGATCAGCATCGGGGTATCGTAGCACGGGCGATTCCTGCAGCGGAAGAGCCGGAGGCCTCGGATGAATCCGTCGTTGAAGCTCGGACCGGGAGTTGTTGTAAATGATACGGAACCTTAGTTATACGAACGCTCCATCTCGGTAGAGGAGAAAGAGGTTGACAGAAACAGAACCCATCATCTATTGATAGCAATTATCAAGATCATTGAAGAGGCCAGAGGTCGTGGAGACCGGAGCCCAAGGCGTCGTGACGCCTTGGGCTTTTTTATTGAGCGCGATGGATCATAAGGAGATGGATGATGAGGACTCAAGACACACATCTCGTAGAAGCTGAACTCATAGTTTCACGTGATATTTCTGATGTGGGAACCGCACTGACCCTCTCGTATGTGCAGATCGCCTCTCTGTTTCATCGGTACCGGGAAGAGCTCACACGTCGGCTTGTCGGTATGGTGAAATCACGCGAAACAGCGGCGGACCTCGTGCAGGATACGTATCTGCGGCTGCTTCGGCTTGCCGACACGCACGTTGTTGAGCAGCCGCGTGCGTTGCTCCATCGCATTGCGGCGAATCTGGCGATAGACCATCTGCGGAAAGAGAAGAACGGCGTCCAAACCATCGATGGCATGGATGCCGCAATGGCAGTACCCTCTCAAGCGCCTTCGCCGGAACGGGAGCTGCTCGCCAAACAGCGGCTTCGCCTGTGTCTCCAGGCGATCGGGCAGCTTCCTCCGCGCAGCCGTGAAGCGTTCGTGCTGTGCCGAGTGTATGGGTATTCCTATCAAGAAATCGCCGCACGCATGAACATCTCGGAGAGCGGGGTGGAAAAGCTACTGATGCGTGCGCTGGATCAAAGTTGTGAGGCTCTCGACGCAATAGACCGCCGCCAGTGAGGATCTTGGTCCGTTGAATCGTCACACTGTATACTGGCTCCGGTCTCGTCGCTCACCTGCGACAAGACCGGCTTATGCAGAATACGAATGATTCAGATAACATGGTGCTTTCGGAGGAAGAAGCCCGGCTCAGGAAAGAAGCCGTAGCTTGGGTCATTCGTCTGCAGAACAGCGGCCGATCGCAGGAGGACCATCGAGCGTTCAAGGCCTGGCAGGCGCAGAGTCCTCGGCATGCCCTCCTGTACCATAAGGTCTCTCGATTATGGGAGAGTCCTGAGCTGAGCGCGGCTGCGGCTGTTGCGGCTGGGGTAGGGGCGTCCGGGTTCAAGGCAAAGCCTGTCTTCGCTCTACGATGGCCGATTCTGGCTGCCGCGTGCATTGTGTTGGCGGCTATCCTAGCCGATCATGTTGATGTAACCACAGGCTGGCAGGCCGATTATCGGACCGGATCCGGAGAGCGGCGCACGGTTGAGTTACCGGACCGCTCGATTGTCACGCTCAATACGCAATCAGCGATCGCGCTCTTATTTGACGACGGGGTTCGTCGTGTTCGGCTGCTTAAAGGCGAAGTCCTCTTTAACGTTCAGCAGAATGCAGCCCGTCCGTTTATCGTGGACAGTACCGCAACCGCCGTTCGAGCTGTTGGAACAACCTTCGTCGTCCGGGCACAGTCGAGTGGAGAGCAAATCACTGTCCTCGAAGGGGCCGTCGAAGTTCATTCTCACGGTCAGACCACTTCTCCGGTAGCGGTCACAGCCGGATCGCAGATCCGGACGGAGCATGGCCACATGGGTCGACCGCATTCTGTCAATGTGCCGGTGGCCTCTGCCTGGCTGCAGGGACGGCTTATTGTGAATGGCGTGCCGTTTGCCCAAGTGCTGGAAGAGTTGCGACGGTATCATCCAGGCACGATCGTCCTATTGAACCAGCGTGTGGGTGAAACCAACGTGACAGGGACCTATAACGTGGACGATCCCGTTGCCGCGCTTGAGCTGCTTGTCAAAACTGTTCCGGTCTCGATGGTCGGTCTGGCTAATCGTTTCGTTCTTCTCTTCTAATTTTTTCAAAAACATTTCCTGTGCATCGAAACAGGTGAGGGAATGCCTATTTTTCTGCGTCTCCTAAGGGATGGTTCAGAACAGGAGGCGTTTGGGATCATGAAACGGCAAGCAATGAACGACCACGAAAACTGTGTTTCACACTCTCAAGAGGAGAGGGCAGGGTGGATATATCCATCATGGCTGCGGCGATTCAGCTTGGTCTTGTTCCTTTTTACTCTCGTGGTGCCTGTAGCGGGCGATATTTTTGCTCAAGACAATGTTTCCACTGGGGCGCCAAGCGTTCCTCTCGAGTTCAATATACCCACGCAACCGCTTGGCAGTGCGTTGAATGCCTTCGCCGAGGCCACTGGTTGGCAGGTCAGTGTTCCAACTGAGTTGATCGCCGGCAGGATCTCATCCGGCATCAGCGGCAAGTGTACCCCGGAGGAGGCGCTGCAAGTGCTGTTGACCGGAACAGGACTGACTTATCGCGTGACCGGAGCCAATGCCGTGACGCTCGTGCCGGGCGCTGATCCACCCGCTGCGACTTCTCCGGTGCTGGGGGAGGAGAGGGGAACGTCACCGGATCCGGCAGGTGAGTCGATGGCGATTGCTCAGCAAAAGCCGATCAAGGTCCCGGAAGTCACGGTGAAAGAGGTGAAAATGCGGAATCAAGGCTATACGGCCGAGGACGCGTCAACTGCCATGAGGATTCCGGTGCCCATCCATGATATTCCCCGCTCCGTCGAAGTAATTACGCGGCAGGTCATGGAGGATCAAAAAGTGATTCGCATGAATGACGCGTTGCGGAACGTGAGCGGCGTGTTTCTGTCACAATCGCAAGGTGGAAGAGGCGGCCAGTTCATGATCCGTGGGTTCACGTCAACTTTGAATGTGTTCAAGAACGGGTTCCGCGATGACAGTACGTTCGGTTCGCGGGTGTCACGCGATATCATCAACCTTGAAAGCATTGAGGTCGTGAAGGGCCCCCCATCCTACCTCTATGGCCGTTCCGATCCGGGAGGTGTGATCAATCAGATCACGAAGGCTCCCCTAAAAAGCTCATATTATGCCCCCGAAATGATTTTTGGAAGTTACAACCTGTACCGTCCGACCATCGATGTCGGCGGGCCGCTGAATGAGAGCAAAACGCTGACCTATCGGTTCAACGGCATGTATGAGTCGGCAGAGAGTTTCCGGGAAGGCGTGAAGACCGACCGAGTCTTTCTGGCCCCCACGATCGGGTGGGAGATCGGACCGCGCACGACCTTTCGGTTCGAAGGCGAATATTTATATGATAAGACGCCGATTGATCGCGGCATTGTTGCGCTGGGTGGCGGGCCGGCGCCCATTCCGATCAGCCGCTTTCTTGGCGATCCGACTCGTCGACTGGAGTCGCATGGTGGAAAGGCCACACTGATACTGCTTCATGAGTTGAATGCTCAGCTTCGGTTGCGCAGCGCCTTTCGCGCAGCCGTCACGCGTGAAAACTACTCGAGTCTCGAAGGCTGGGAACTCACTCCGTCCACAGGCGTGCTGTCGCTGGTGCGTTTTGAACTGCCTTCGACCAATCAGTCGCACTATTGGCAGAATGAACTGCTAGGGTCATTCACGACCTGGTCGGTCAAACACAAGAGTATCCTTGGCGTGGAGCTGGGACGAGAAGTGCAATCGCAGCAGTTCCGGAGCGATTTTGCGGCGCTGGGCGGGTTTATCAATATATTTAACCCGGCGCAGCGCCTCTTTGCCGATGGCCCACTTCCTTTTGCGGATAATTTTCTCAGCACGAACAGCATTCTGGGCGTCTATGCAGGGGACCAGATCGACCTCTTGCCGAACCTGCACGTCCATCTGGGTGGGCGATATGATGTGATTGAGCAAAAAGAGAGGAGCCGGCCGGATGACTTCGATCCTACAACGCGAGGGACTAATACGACGGAAACCGCGTTCAGCCCCTCCATCGGAGCCGCGTATCAGCCTTGGCCGTGGGTGTCGATCTTTGCCAACTACACGGAATCCTTTGCCCCGCAGTTCGCGGGAGCGCGCAGCTTCACGGGAGACATCTTTCGACCTGAACGGGGGAAAGCCATCGAGGGTGGTCTGAAGTTTCAGGCGGCGGGCGGGCGGCTCCGCTCGACCCTGGCTGGCTTCAATATTACCAAGCGGAATGTGTTGACGACCGATCCCGTCAATGGCCCGTTCTTCTCGGTCACCGCGGGCGAGCAGCGCAGCCGGGGGTTCGAATTCGATCTGAACGGGGAGATCTGGCCAGGCTGGAACATCATTGCAACCTACGCCTATACGGACGCGAAGGTCACAGAAGACAATACTTTCGCCATCGGGAGTAGGCTCGCGAATGTGCCGCTGCATCAAGGGAGCCTGTGGACGACGTACTTTCTCCAGGAAGGACTTGCCAAGGGGTTGGGGGCGGGGGTCGGAATCTATGCGCAGGGACGTCGTCAGGGGATCAACACATGCCAGAATCCGGCAGATTGCGGAACGCCGTTTGACATGCCCGGTTTTGTCCGGTTGGATGCGGCAGTGTACTACCGAAAACCGGAACTGTTCCACAGGACGAATCTCTTGGCGGCCATAAATTTCACCAATCTGCTCGATCAGCGCTACTTCACGGGCTCTCAGTTCTCCGGCCTGGCCCTGTATCCCGGTGCTCCGCTGACCGTGATCGGTTCGGTGAAACTGGAGTTCAATTAGTCAAACTGTTCGAGGTGAAATGGAGGACAGTTCTTGACCTTGTACTGCTCTCGGCCAATCAAACGGGAGAGGTGCAAAACCAAGAACCGACCATCCACTTGCACGTTGCACGCACTCATTCGGGTGCTGTTCGCGCTAGTCCGTCTTCGCCCGATTAGCCCAGATCCCTCCGGCGATCACGAGGAGCATCAGCGCCTGTGGCACAAGGGTCTGCAGGGTCGGGTGGATGCCCAGTAAAGGCAGTGAGACGAAGCGAATCCTTGTCACGTCCAACACACCTGCCTCTTGCAGGGCCGCAATTCCGTTACCGACAAAGACGATGGCCATCAAGGCCAGCAGGATCGAGGAAATCGTGAAGAACGGACCGATCGGCAGGCGCACGCTGTAACGAAGAATCACGCCACTGATCAAGACCAGCATCAGCACCGCGGCCACGATGCCCCACAGCACCGCTTCATGCCTATCGACGCCGGCCTGCGCCCACAGCGTTTCGTAGAAGAGAATCACCTCGAAGATCTCGCGGTAGACGACGAGGAACGAGATGCCGGCCATGGCCCACAGTGTGCGCATGCCCAGCGCCACGGTGATCTGTTCGCGGATGAAGCGGTTCCAGGCTTGCGCGTTCGAGCGGCTGTGCAACCACCAGCCGACATAGAGCAGCATGGCCGCGGCCAGCAAGGCGGTGATGCCTTCGGTCAATTCGCGGCCGACGCCCGACATCTTCAGCGCGTAGCCGGCGATTCCCCATGTGACACCCCCCAACGCGACGGCTCCGATCCATCCGGCGTGGATATAGGGCAAGGCCTCCTGTCGCTTGGTTTTGACGACGAAAGCCACAATAGCCGAAACCACAAGGATCGACTCCAGTCCTTCGCGTAACAGGATCACCAGGGAACTGGCAAAGGCCGCACTCGGTGACAGATTACTTCCAGAGAGCGCGGTGTCCGCACGGTCGAGCAGCGCGATGACTCGTACCGACTGCGCCGTCACGGCCTCGGACGGTCGCCCTTCACCGATGGCCGAGCGGAGCGCGATCATCTCACGTTCTGTTTCAAGGCGTAGCGGCGAGTCTACGTTGTCTAATGTCGATTCGATTAACTCGAACCCTTCGAGGTAGGCCGCGATCGCGAGGCGCCGCGCGCTGTCTCGATCGCCTTTCGCATAGGCCCGCGATGCCTCTTCGAGCTTGGCGCGCGAGAAGGCGAGTGGTGTGTGAACCATGGTCTGCAGCGCATCGGGATGCCGGGTCAGGTAGGCGCGCACGGCGTCCATTGGCGAGTCGGCGGCGGCCTGTTCGCCGGGGGGTGTCATCACCAGCGCGCGGAAACTATTGAACGTTCCTTTCCCTTCGCCTTGCCGCCACAATGCCTCTCCCTTCGCCAGTATATCGGAATCCGCGCGCAGGCCACCGACAAAGAAAGCCAAGGCCCAGCAGTCGGCCTCGGAAAAATCGGTGTAGGCGCGCATCGGCGTGCCGCCCACGCCGAGCGAGATGGTGTTGTAGAGGCCGTACAGGCTGCGCTGGCGCATGCGAGCGTCATCGTGAAAGTTGCGTGGTGCTGGTTCCATCCCGGTCGACAGCGGTCCGTCGCCCCGCCCCTGCGAGCCGTGGCATCCAGCACAATGCTGCGCAAAGAGTTTTGCACCTTGCCGGAGGTCGGGAGGCTGTCGCGGAGCCACGCTCAGCGCCCATGCCTGGATTACGCCGAGACGCAGCCGGCCGGCGAGCGCCGAAATCTCGCTACCCGACGCCGTGGCGTCGATCTGCGCGAGCAGTCCGCGAGCCTGCTGCAGGAGCGCCGGCTGTTCCGGCACGGCGGGCAATTTATTGAGGAGCGTGACGGCCTGAATGGCGAACTCTCGCTGTTCCGTGTATTCGTCGGCATTGACGACCGTGCCATCCTGCACACACTCCGGGTAATCCACGGCGATGTAATCGAGCATGTGGACGATGGTCTGTGCCTTCTCGTCGTCAGCCGGCGAGGCCATGGCAACGCCGTGCAGGCTTGCGGTCACCAGCACCGTGACCAGCCACCATGGCAAAGGGCTCAATAATAAGAAAATACGCATGGGCGTTATCGCGTCGGACTTCCTGGACATGTGCGCCTCTCCGGGGTTACCCAGAGTTGCACGTCGCTCGGACCCATCCGAGTCCGGCGCACGACAGCGAGTTGAAAGGCATTTGTAAATGAAGACACTGATACAGGACAAGAGGAATTTTAGATTCCGCAAAAGTCCTGTGAAGACTCATTCTATTAGGTTCACTGCATCGTGAACCGAATCCCACCCTAAGAATGTCACTGCGAGGAATCCTAAGGTGATAGTCCTTATTAGTAGGTGAGGTTTCCAATGGTTCATCCGTCTTAGATACGCTAGGGTACCGCCTCGATCGGCTCCGTCTGGAACCTTATGGCGAGGAGAAGAGGCCAGGTATGAACTTGAAAACGTTCACTATTGCCGTCGGGATCGCGGTTTTGACCGTCTTCATGACGATCAAGCTGGGTGGCCGGTCGTCCAGCGAATCACCGACCGCCGCGCCTGGGTCTGATCCGCCTATTCTCGTGGACGTGGTTCCGGTCGTCGCCGGGTCCATCACCGAATCAGTTCAGGCCGTGGGAACGCTGGAAGCGATGGCCTCGATCATCGTCAGGCCGGAGATTGCGGGCGTGATCCGCCGGATCCACTTTAAAGATGGCCAGTTTGTCGCGCGGGCGATCCCCCTAGTCGAATTGGACCCGGAAGAGCTGCAGTCCCAAGCGAATCAGGCGGCGGCGGAGGAAAAAATGACTCAGGTGACGTACGAACGGTTGAAACGGCTGAACGATCAGCAAGAGGTCATTGTGCCGGCTCAACAGATCGATGAAGCCAGAATGGCCTGGCAAGCGGCGACGTCGAACCGCCTGCTGTATGCGGCCCGCCTGAAGAAAACCGTCATCCGTGCGTCGTTCAGCGGAACCGTGGGGCTTCGTCGCGTCTCAGTCGGAGATTATGTCCAGCCGGGGCAAGCCATCGTCAACCTGGAGGACCTGAGTACTCTCCACGTGGATTTCAAGGTGGCTGAAGTCTTGTTGAGTCGTCTCTATATCGGTCAGCAGCTGACCGTCATGACGGAAGCCTTTCCGGGCGAGACGTTCGTGGGTCGTGTAACGGCGATCGACCCGCGAGTCGATTCGACCAATCGTACGGTCGCGGTTCGTGCGGCGATTCCGAATCAGGCCGGTACCCTGCGCCCTGGCCTCTTCGTCACCGTGAAGCTGACCATAGGCGAGAATACCCATGCGTTGCTGATCCCTGAAGAGGCGGAATTTCTGCGGCACGACAAAGCCATGGTGTTTCGGGTCGAGAACCGAACCGCCCGGCTGACGGAAGTCACCGTAGGCCTGCGTGAACGGGGAATGGTTCAGGTCCGCTCGGGCTTGCACGAGGGCGATCATGTGGTCCGGACCGGGACCCACAAGCTCCACGACGGCGCTCTCGTCTCGATCACCTCATCCGAGTAACGACGGAAATCCTGCCTGCTATGAGCGTCACTTCCCAGATTCATCGGGTGCCGTTGTGAACATTTCCGAGACATGCATCCGCCGGCCGGTGTTCGCGATCGTCATGACGCTGTTGCTGATCCTGTTCGGATGTTTGAATTTTCTCCAATTGCCGGTGCGCGAGTATCCCGACATCAGGCCGCCCATCGTCTCGGTGCGGACGGTGTACGCGGGTGCCAGCGCCTCCGTCATCGAGTCGGACGTGACCACGCCGCTTGAGGACTCGCTCAGCGGCATTCAAGGACTTAGGACGATCACGTCGGCGAGCCGCGAAGAAACGTCGTTGATCACGCTCGAATTCGAATTGGGGCGCGATCTGGACGGGGCGACCAACGATGTCCGCGATCGGGTGTCCCAGATTCGCCCGCTGCTGCCGCTGGGCATTCTCGAACCGCATATCGAAAAGGCCGCGGCCGAGAACACGGAAATTCTGTGGATTGCCGTCTCCAGCGACCGCCATTCCGAGCTGGAAATGTCCGACATCGCCGACCGGTTCATCAAGGCGCAGTTGGTGATGATTCCCGGAGTGTCGGCGGCATACCTCGACGGCGAACGGCGCTATGCCATGCGGATCTGGTTGGATCCAGAGCGGCTCGCCGCTCGACGTTTGACCGTTCAGGAGGTCGAAGAGGCCATCCGCAACCAGAACGCCTCGATCCCGGCCGGCCGTATCGAGAGCGGTCAAATGGAATTCGGTGTGTCGCTGAAGGGCGCGTTGAACTCGCCGAAACAGTTCGAATCGCTGATCGTAGCCTACCGTGATGGGTATCCGGTTCGCGTGGAGGATGTGGCCCGTGTCGAACTCGGCGCGGAGGATACCCGCAAACTCGGGCGATTCGACGGCCAGCCGTCGCTGGGTGTTTCCGTGTCTCGCCAGTCCATGGCCAATACGTTGGCCGTGGCGCGCGCGGTCAAGGAACGGCTTCCGGCCATCGCGGCGGGACTGCCGGCCGGCATGCATATGACGCTCGCCTGGGACAGTTCGACCCCGATCGAACAGTCGCTGCATGAAGTGTATGTGGCCTTGGGGCTGTCGCTGACTCTCGTCGTGCTGGTGATCTTCTGTTTCCTGGGGAGCGTGCGCGCCACGCTCGTGCCTGCCGTGGCTATTCCGGCCTCGATCATCGGCACCTTCACGGTCATGGCGGTGACCGGCTGTTCGTTGAACGTGCTGACCCTGCTCGGACTCGTGCTGGCCATGGGACTCGTGGTGGACGACGCCATCATCGTGCTGGAGAACATTCATCGACGGATCGTCGCCGGCATGTCACCTGTACGGGCGGCCATCGAAGGTACGAACGAAATCGCCTTTGCCGTCGTCGCGACGACCATTTCGCTGGTGGCGGTCTTCGTCCCCATCGCCTTTCTGACCGGAATCGTAGGTCAACTGTTCGCCGAATTGGCGATCGCCGTCACGTCGGCCGTGCTCTTGTCGGGCTTCGTGGCGCTGACCCTCACGCCGATGATGTGCGGACGCTTGCTTCGCCGTGACATTGGATCGATCCGGTTTCAATCGGCGGCACGGCTGGCGGACGATGTCGTTCAACGCTATCGTCATGGATTGACATGGGTCATGAACGCACGGGCGGTCATCGTCCTCGTCGCGATCGGAGCGAGCCTCGCGAGCCTGTCCATCGTGAATCGACTCCCGTCCGAGCTGGCCCCGTTCGAAGACGCGGGGTGGTTCTCCGGCTTTCTCACCGCGCCCCAGGGCGCGACGCTCCGATATACCGATACCTACGCCAAGGAATTGGAATCGTTGCTCAAGACGGTCCCCGAGATTACACACATTTATACGATCGTAGCCCGTGGAGACCGTCCGACGAGAGTCAATCGAGCCGAGAGTTGGATCACCTTGAAGGATTGGAACGATCGTACCAGGAGCGTGCAGGAGATCATCGCAAGTGTGAATCAACAACTCGGCAAGTTGGCCGGCGTGAAGGCCTACTTATTGAATCCTCCTGCTATCGGGGAATGGTCCGATAAGACGCCCGTGCAGTTCGTCCTTGGAGGATTGGACTATCAGGAGTTGCAGCGGGTTGCGGAAACCATGATGGCACGGCTGGCGGACCATCCCGGATTCCTGACGCCCGAAATGGATTTAGCGTTGAATACTCCGCATGTGGCCGTCGAGATGCATCGGGACAAGGGGGCGGACCTCGGCGTATCGGTCATGACCATCGGACGGACGCTCGAGACATTGCTCAGTGGAAGGCCGGTGAGCACCTTCATACACAACGGCCGACAGTACAAGGTGATCGCCAAAATCGACGACCGGCAACGCGAGACACCGTCGGACATCAGTCGGCTTTATGTTCGGGGAAATGACGGCGCATTGGTCCAACTCAACAATGTCGTCACGATCAGTGAAGTGCCCGCTCCGGAAGCCCTGAATCATTTCGATCGCATGCGCGCCGTCACGGTCAGCGCGGGTCTGGCCGACGGCTTTACGCTGGGGCAGGCCTTGCACTATTTGGATGAAACGGCAAAGGACGTCATCAAGCCCGGTATGAGGACGGCCTACGCCGGAGAGTCGAAGATGTTCGCGGAGAGCAATCGAAACCTGTATGTCACGTTCGTGCTGGCGTTGGCGGTGATCTTCCTCGTACTGGCGGCGCAATTCGAGAGTTTCCGGCATCCATGGACGATTCTTCTTGCGGTGCCCCCGGCTCTGTCGGGGGCGGTACTGTCTCTGGCGGCGATCGATGGAACTCTCACGATCTATAGTCAAATCGGGTTGGTCATCTTGATCGGGCTCGTCACGAAGAACGCGATTCTCATCGTAGAATTCGCCAATCAGCTTCGTGACAAAGGGCTCGATGTGTCCCGGGCGGTCATTGAAGCGGCCGCGTTACGACTTCGTCCGATTTTGATGACGACCTGTGCGACCATCCTCGGAGCTTTGCCGCTCGCACTGGCCACCGGTGCAGGGGCCGCGGGCCGACGACAGATCGGGGTCGTCCTCGTCGGAGGGCTTTTCGTTTCCACCCTTGTGACGCTGATACTGGTTCCAGCCGGCTATAGGATCCTTTCTGCAGGCGCGAAGGGACTTGAGACCGATGGGACGTGGCAGCCTCATGGTCTTCATGGCGCAAACCGCGATATCGATCCGCGATCTGCCGCCACCACTGACTTACGCGAAAGCCCCTCGGCTTTCGACTCGGGAAGATCGGCCGATGCAGGACCGCTTATGTAGTGTGGAGCACGTCGGGTAGTCTCGTCACCAGAAGGAATAGGGTCGTAGGCTTCGAGAGAGCGATCGATCACTTCATAGAGCCGATGTTGTGCCGGTTCTCCGGCGGAGACGCTGGTCATGGGAAGGTGTTATGGACTCTCGATTTTCGGTTCACCCAGGGCTCGCAGCGGTGATGATCGTTGGGATGTGTGGCCTTGTGTCTCCATCTCGGAGTTGGAGCGAGGATGTCATCCCACCGGCTCCTCTTGAGGAACGTCATAAAGCGGTGTCGCTGGCGGATGCGGCGGTTCGCGCGCTGCAGAACAACCTCGACATCAGCATCAGTCGCCACACCAAAGAGAGTCGATTGACCGACATCGTCGTCGAACAAGCGAAGTTCGATCCCACGGTGAGTGTGAACGGTCAGTATCTCCGAACGGTCGATCCTCTCAATCGGCCCGTATTCGGGGCGACCGGGTTTCAGCTCAACCGGATCACGAAGTTAGACCAGCGCAACCATGTGTTGAGCGTCGATGCCGCGACCAAACCTCTTGACGGGGGCACGGTGGACGTGAGTTATCGCCCGGCGCGAAACAGTGTGAATCAGGATCTCGCCGAAGGATTCCTGTTCAACCCTGCCTGGACAGGCGGGTTGACGCTCACGTTCAATCAGCCGCTGCTCAAGAATGCCGGGATCTCGATCAATCCGACCTTCATCAAGGCCGCCCAAAAACAATGCGGTCGTCGAACAGCACATTTTCGGGATCGGGTCCTGACCGTCATTGCGTCGGTCGAACAAAACTATTGGGAACTGGTGTTTGCGAGGGAGAACGTGAAGGTCGCCCAAGCTGCGTTGAAGGCGGCTGAAGAGCTCTTGGCGAACAATCGTGCCAAGCCAAGGCAGGAGTCATGTCTGTCGTCGATGTGCTCCAGGCCGAGGCCGCCGTCGCTTCCAGAGTGGAACAGGTCTTGATAGCCGAGAAAATCATTCGCGATGAAGAAGATCAACTGCGGACCATCTTAAATCCAGGCGAAGCCGAACTGCGGCAAAATGTGCGCGTCACGCCCATCGACGCCCCCGTCGTCTATCTCGAACCCCTCAGTCTCGAAGCGGCCATCGATACGGCAATCGAGCAGCGCCCGGAAATCGTCCAAGCCCAAAAGCATATTGAGTCCAGCGAGCTCAATAAGCAATTCGCCCGCAACCAGTTGCTTCCCACGCTCTCCACCCAAGGCACAATGGGGCTTTCTGGGCTGGGAAGCGACTGGCAATTCGTTCACCAGAAACTTCAGCGGAGATTTCTATAATTATGGCGCGGGCCTGCTGTTCAGCTACCCGCTCGGCAATCGCGCCGCCATCAGCACCTACACGAGGAGGCAACTGGAAGCCAAGAATGCCGAAATCGCCCTTGAAAGCGTCCGTCACCAATTATCCTCGGCGTTCGTGAGGCCGTGCGTCGGGTCCAGACGGACTTTAAACGAATTGAAACGACTCAGTCGGCGCGCATTTTGGCTGAAAAACAGCTGAGAACCGAACAGGAACGGCTGAAAGTCGGGCTCAGTACCACGCGTTTCGCGCTGGACTTCCAGCGCGACCTGGCGACGGCCCAGGGGAACGAGTTGCGGGCCATCATCGACTACAACAAGTCGCTGTCTAATCTCGCGCGTCACAAGGCCACGACGTTGGACCGCTATCATCTGGAACTGTCGTAGCGTCCCGTGTGATCAACCTGGGCTGCCATCGGCGAGGGGACTCTTGTTCTGTGTGGAGGTGAGGTAATCAGTACGCGATTCGTCTACATAAAGTTGAGCGTGTCTCTCCGTCATGGCTAGGTCTGTGATGAATTGGCTATGTTCTAGAGGAACAGATTTAGCGGCAGGGCCCAGTCTAGGTTGTGTCCAGAGAAGGGGTTGACAGAGACACTCTCCACCATGTATTGATACTAATTATCAAAATCACTATCTGAGACCGACGCTGCGCGATGGTCTCAGTCAGAGGCCAGAGGTCCTTGAAGACCGGAGCCCATGGCTGCCTGTACGGCGGCTGTGGGCTTTTTTCATGTTTGGAAGAGGGTAAGCAAAGATGGATGCACTGAAGCACTTGGTGGATTACGGGATTATCGGGCTCCTGGTCACGCTCAGCCTATGGGCGCTGGCCGTGGCGGTGGAGCGGTGGCTCTACTATCGGCGAGTGACACCGACGCAGTTCGAGAACATACAACTACTGGAAATGGCATTGACCAAACGGCTGATCGTGATTGGCACCGTGGCTGCCAATGCACCCTACATTGGGTTATTAGGAACCGTCTCGGGCATCATGTTGACGTTTCATACGATAGGGACGTCGGGCACGATGGCGGTCGGCACAATTATGGTTGGGCTCAGCTTGGCACTCAAGGCGACGGCCATCGGGCTGCTGGTAGCCATCCCGTGCGTCGTGCTGAACAACATCCTCCGGCGGCGAGTCTCTGAGTTGCTCACGCTGTATAAGGTGCAGCATGGAACGTGAGCTGAATCAGATCAACGTTATTCCCCTGGTCGATGTCATGTTGGTCCTCTTGGTGATTGTCCTGACCACGGCCACGTTCATTTCGACGGGGCAGGTCCCTGTCGAACTGGCGAGAGCCACGGCAGTGAACGACCACAAGGACGTGCCCCTGATGATTACCCTGACGGCCGACGGCCGCCTGTTCCTGAATGATGAACCAATCCCAGGAGATGAGCTGACGGCCGTGCTGACGAAGCATCCGCGTGAGTCCGCGGTCGTGCTCCGGGCTGATCGCGTCACGGTGTTGGAGCGGTTTGTGGGGGTGGTTGATGAGGTGAGAGGGCTTGGTTTTCGACAAGTGAGTTTGGAGGTGCTCCGATCATGACTACTCTGGCGGTCGATCGTCGAAACACAAGTGTGGTGTCCGATCAAACGCATGGGTGGCTGGTGTCGGTTCTACTGCACGGCCTGGGAATCGCGGCATCGCTGCTCGTCGTAGAAGCCATGGAGCCACCGCTTCCGCCGTCGCTGTTTCAATGGGAGATCTCAATGGTGGAAGCGCCGACACACACGGAGTCACAACAGACTGAACCGGTCGTGCAACCGGCGCCCCCTCCTGCCAAGCCGAGTCCCTCCGTCCGACAGACCAAGCCGGTGATCGCCGAACAGCCGCCGGCGCAGCAGGAGGTCACCGTTCCGGTGGAAACGACTCGGATGGTCCAGGACGTGGTCATGAATGCCGAGCCGGTGATGGAGTATGCGGCCGTCGCATCGACAGAGAGTGAACCGGTGACCTCGACCCCTGTCGTGGAGACGCCGGTGGAATCGTCAGAGCGACCCGTGATCGAGGAGACTGCGCCTGTTGAGTCGGTCGCTCCACGCACCGAGCATCGTCCGGTGGAGTATCGGCAGGTGCTTCATCGCGAAACGCGGGCGGATTACGGCTGGCTGAGGGATACGCTCTGGAGCCGCATCGAAGAGCTGAAACGATATCCAGCGCTGGCCCGGATGAACCACTGGGAAGGCAAGGTGGTTGTGTCGGCGGTCATTCGCGATGATGGAGAAGTGATGGGAGTTCAGATCGCCGAAACCTCGGGCCGGGAGGTCTTGGATGCGGAGGCTATGGCGGTGATGAGGAAAGCCTCTCCCTTGAGACTGAAGCACCCTCTCGGTCAACGACAGATCACCATTCTTATCCCCATCAACTATCGATTGGATGGGTGATTCGATCAATAAGGAGAATTGTTATGAATCGCTGGATGATCCCTCGAACGACAATGCATGTGGCGCAAGCCATGCTCGTCATCGGAGCGCTCTGGATGCCTGGCGGCCCGGCCTGGGCACAGAACAAAACGGATGGGAGAGCGGACAAGGCCTTTCACGCCTTCGCCATGGATGCCAAAGGCGTCGAGACGGATCTGAAAAACGTCATTTTCTATTGGGAAGAAAAAATCAGCGAGACATCGTTTGTCCCCCATGAACTCAAAGAAGTGCCGGTCAAGCGAGGGACAGCCACGGTCAAAATCAAATTCGACAGCATCAAGTTCATCGATCTCAAACCGTCCGGGAATGGGTCGTTGCCCAATATCTCCATTACGCTGGCGGACGGCAAGACCGGCGACTTTGTCTTGGCCATCGCGGGCAGCTTCAAGGGGCAATCCGATTTCGGAGAAGTGGAGCTGGCGGCGTCCGAGCTCAAGAAGTTGACGTTCAAATAACCAGGGCCCGCTAGTGCCCACTGCATAAACGATCATCTGTGCGCCTATGGGCAGAGAATGTGAGAGACGTTTCGGATCGGGGGAATTCCGGTATCTATTAATGAGGATGGAAGCGGCGCGCTATGTCGGGAAACGTGAGCGTGCCGGCCAGGAATGTCATGATCGGTTGCCACGATCATGACGGGAAGAGGCGGAGATGGTGACATGAATGAATGCGTTTCACCGGCCAGGGGAACGGACGTCCGGTGCCACTGTGGCAAGCTGATCGCGCGGTGGCAGGGGGAGGAGCTCGTCATCAAGTGTACGCGTTGCGGGCGCTTCGTGACCATTCACCATTCAGCCATCCGAGGAATGCCGCCCAGCGGCTGAATCCGAATCATCGTCGGTAAACTCCCATCAGTAGGTTCTGATCCGGTCCCTGTCCAGCTCGCACTCATTAATGACGGATATGCCGGGAAGTTGTATGGCTCTGTGCCGGTGATTCGTAGGATGTGCATGATGAATCGCAAGGAGACTATTGCGCGGGCGTCGAGTACGACTCATGCGGTTGTGCCCGAGATTCGCCGCATTGACTTGCCGTCTGTCGCGTCCATCCCCCGCCATCCATTCCGCCGCCTGTGGTTGCGTGTACATCTCTATCTTGGACTGTTCGGTGGTGGGCTCTTCGTATTGATGGGCCTCACAGGCAGTTTCTTAGTGTTCTATAAGGCCATCGATGAATGGTTGAATCCGGCACTGCTGACGACGAACGGCTCCGGTCCCTACAAGTCGCTGACTGAAGTGCTCGCGACAGCCCAGGCCGCGGCTCCTCCCGGCGGCCGGCTGGACGGCCTTGAGCTGCCGCCTCACGAAGGCGAGGTTGTTAAAGCTTGGCACAAGGTGCCGACTGACCAACTCGACCAATTTCGGTGGTACCAGGTTACGATTGATCCGTACAGCGGAGCGGTCTTGAGTCGGGATCGAGAATGGGGTGGGTACCTCGTCTCGTTCATCTATGAGTTGCATCGGTCATTGCTGCTGGATGACCCCGGTGAGACGATCGTCGGATTGGTCGCGATCTTACTCCTCCTGTCGATCGGCACGGGTCTATATCTCTGGTGGCCTCGCTCAGAAAAGTTGCGGCAGGCGTTCTTCCCGATCGCCGGAACAAGCCGGATCCGTCGCCATCACCAGGGGCACAAACTCAGTGGAGCATATGGTGCAATCGTGCTGTCAGTGCTCGCGGTCACGGGCTTGTATCTGGTATTCCCAGCTTATGTAATCCCAATCGTCTCCGTGTTTTCCCCGGTCGATGAAGCAGACGACGAACGTTCATTGCAATCCCATCCCAACTCGGGTGCGCCAGCCCTTTCCATCGAGCGAGCAGTCGGTCTCGCCAAGGGACTGTTTCCGCAAGGAGCGGTTACGTTCATCGGTATTCCCCATGAGGTTACGGATGTGTACCATATTTGGGTGCGTCAACCCGGTGATGTCCGAGAATCGAGTGGCAACAGTGTGGTTTCGTTGGATCAGTACAGCGGAACGGTTCTTAAGGTCCGTGATTGGGAGACTTTCAGCGCCGGCGACACCTTTGTGGCGTGGCTCTTTCCGCTTCATAACGGTGAGGCATTCGGTCTTGCCGGCCGATGGGTCGTCTTTGTGTGCGGGTTCGTTCCGCTCATTCTTTATGTGACTGCACTGCGGATGTGGTGGTTGAAGCGACAGGCGCATCGGCGGCAAAAGACGTGTGATGACGACGGGGGGTGACGACTCTCGTGGTGTGAGATGGGTTCGAAAATAGACCAAAGGGGATTGATAACATGTCGTTCACTGGCGCCGGCGAGATCAAAGCGTTTCCGAGTGCGGGGATCGATGGTTTCTTTACGGATCACACCGATCGCGGCATCGCGGCCCGTGACGCCTTTTTGAAAAGCAGTGATAAAGCATGAATGCGCATATGAGCTAGAAGGCAGAACGTAGTTCCTCTCTCTGAACCAGAATCCGAGCACGGGCGCAAGCCGATAGATGCGATTGAGCGGTATGTGATGACAGAAGCCCGCTGGAAGCGTCCGGAGGGCTGTTGAAAGGCGCGAGCTGCTGTTCTGCATCGTGCCTGTGAGGCTATGGGGGGAGCACCGCGTCTGTCGTGGCGAGAATCGCCCGGATTTTTGGAGGTATCGGCCCGTCGAAAGTCAGATCAGATTCGCGCTCTCAGCTCGCGTACCCCACGCCCGATCTTCCGCCGGATGAGCGTTCGCAGCGTCACCCCATTTGCATAACCGACCAGTGCGGCAATCTCGTCAACACTGGCGTCGCTGGTCTGCAGCAGATGAATCGCTCGTTCGACACGAAGATCCTGAAAGTATGCGAGTGGAGACTTGCCCATCACGGATTGCAGACGGCGTGCCAGCGTCCGTGGGCTTGTGGCGACGGCACGAGCTGCTTCACAGAGAGAAAAACCGTCAGGCAATTGCCGCCGTGCCCACCGCTCAAACCGCTCGACAAACGAATCCGAGTAAGCTAGGTGATCGGGAATGGCAAACGCCGCCTGAGACGGCCGCGGGTCGACGACGAGGTAGCGAGCGGTCAGGGACGCCAATGTTGGGCTTCGGCGTCGCAGCAGCCATAGCGCCAGGTCGAGGTGTGCCAGCGCAGCGCCGGCAGTCACGCAGCGCGAGGCATTGACGATCATTCGTGATTCGTCGAGCTTGACATGCGGATACCGTTCACGGAAGAACGGGGCGAGCCACCAAGACGTCGTTGCATGGTGGCCGTTGAGCAGCGATGATCCGGCGAGGACAAACGTGCCGGTGCAAGCTGCGCCGACGAGGGTGCCACGGGTAGACCATGCACGGAGCAACGCTTGTGCATCGGCTGTCTCTCGCCGTTCAAGTGCCGTTCGCAATGTGTCGGGCTGCTTCGCCCCGATGGCTGGAACGAGTACAACATCGGGATGGGGAAGTCCTGACGTCGACTGCGCCGGTACCGACAACCCCTGGCTCGTGCGGATACGGGATCGAACACCAACGATCGTCACATCGAAGCGAGTGGATGATGTCCCGGCGGATTCCGCCAGAGCGTTTGCCACGCTGAACGTGTCGAGAAGGGTGGACAAGCCTGTGTCGAACACTTCAGAGAGAGTCAGCACGTAAATCCGCATGGCGAGAACTGTATCATAATTGTCATTCTTGCCACTAGTTCATTCGGGATGCTGTGCCTAGAATACGCCTGCCATTATCCACAACATTGGAAAGGAAGGCCATCATGGTACGAGTTGGATTATTAGTGCGATTGCATCCCAAGCCGGGAAAGGAAGCCGAGGTCGCCAGCTTTCTTGAGAGTGGGCTTGCTCTGGCGAATCAGGAAGCCGCGACGCCAATTTGGTTCGCACTGCGGTTGGGGCCGTCGACATTCGGCATCTTCGATGCGTTTGCCGATGAGGCGGGCCGCAAAGCGCATCTGGCCGGGCAGATTGCTGCAGCGCTGATGGCGAAAGCGTCGGAGTTGCTGGCTGAACCACCCCACATCGAACAGGTCGATGTGCTTGCAGCAAAGATTACGCAGTGACGCGGTCGCAAGACATAGGTGGATACCAGTGGAACCCGTTGGTAACCGTTCCGGTGACGCACCGTTGGAGAAGAGGGTGTCGCTAGGGTGCGCAATGTGGCGAAGGATCAAATGACTTGTACGGAAGTGGAGTCGAGGTAGCGATCCTCGCGGACTATCACCCGTCACCGTGCGCATCCCGAGTCATCAGCGACTGTCGTGGAGGGTCTCGCTTTCTCTTTATAATTGATCGGTTCGTCCGACGGTATCATCGGTCCCAGGCCTTCTTGCCCCGTTTCAGCAAAGCCTTGAACAGCCGTTTCATCCCTTTGCGGACGGTGTCTCGACGAAGGTGTTGTCGTTCAGCCATGCGTCCTGCGACAAATCCGGCGCGCACACTCGTCGAGTACTTCAAGAATTGACGGATGTGACGCTCCGCCTGAATCGCATCTTGATGGATACCCAGGGCATCCTGGACTGCACGCGCCGACTCGATAAAACGGCCGGCAGGTTTGCCCACCGAGGGGCGAGCTAGTTCCGCCGCATAGCGGGCTCGCTTAGTCTTGATGCGGATCTTGTGCAATTGGGCGTCCGATGGAGAGGAGGCGAGCCGGCCGATCGCCTTGCGCAGGTGCTTGAATGTTCGTCTGGCGAGTTGCCGCACGGTCAGGGGAGATTCCACGACCGAGGGGTTCTGTGCCGCTTGTCGCAGCCGTCGGATGAGTTCGAGATAGCGGGCGCTCGTGAGCTCACTGACGAGGATTTGCTGAACGGCCTCTCGTTGAGAGCACAGATGGGCGATAAATTTGGCCAACAGTTTGCGGTCCCGTACGTTCAATCCGGCTGCTTCTTCCGTAAAGTAAGTGATCTGGACATCGAGATCGCGGGCCGTCCCCAGAAGGTCGCTGAGCCAATCGAGCTCCTGTTGCAGGGACGTCACCCAGGCAGGACGAAGAATCGGTTGAGCTGTGCGGAGCACCGCACGCAGGCGTCTCGTTGCGACCCGCAGTTGATGCAGGCTCTCGTTTTCGGCGCCGAGCCTTGTGCCTGGGTCATGGGCAAGGAGCCATCCAACATGTGTGGCTACCGCCCACTTCACGTGCTCAAGCACCGGCGCCCTCGCGTCAGGCGGGGAAGGGGGGGTGGGGACTGGGAGCGAGAGGGCCCGAAAGAACTTTGGCCGTCCGTCATGATCGGAAGCACCGGCTTCGCGCATGTGCTGTTCGAGGGAGCGAAGCGCGGCCGCATCGCCCTGCCGCTGTTCGATTTCGAGTTCGCGAAAGCGTTGAATGGCGGATCCGTTCATTTTTTCGACCGACACCGTGTCCAGGACGATCTCAGCGACGGGTATTCGGCCATGACGCACCAGGAAGCCCCTTCGCCAGACGCGCAGCGTCAGGACTGGCACCAATTTCCGATGTCCAAGGTGGAGAATCAGTAAGCCGCGCAGCGAGGCTGGAGGTTCGGTCTGGTCGCCCGCCGCTTCCACTTCTTGCCGGTCGTCACCCAACGGAATTTTAAGCTGCCATGTCCTTTTCCCCTGATCTATCCGATAACGCAAGGTGATCCGTGCGTGAGCGAGGTCATATGCCGTCGTGTCGTAATAAATCGAGGTGACCTGACGACGAGGCAGAGGAACGCCCGGCAGTCGAGGCAGACGAAAATCCGGAGTGATGAGCAACTTAATTAATTTCACGTTCCAGAGCCGCCGCGATACGGGGAGAACGAAGCCGATCATGGAAACGGTTGTCAGGTCGAGACATCGGAATTATACGGTAAGGTATGATGTCCCTTAGTGTCATCGCCTAAGGGAGAGAAATGCAACTGCCGCAGCCCGCAAGTAGATGACCCCTATCGAGATTGTGGACATCGAGGAGCACATCGGGAATGGGAATGGCTGCAGCGCAGCGGAGGCGAGGTACAACTGGTACGCCGGCATTTTGGTGAGGAACAGAATCAACATGCGGGTTTGGTACGGTCAATCGCCATATGACCAGTCTCATGTCGAGTACGTCGCTGTTTCGCACATTTCTCAGTGGCCTACTGTAATGCGGGACTAATGGAGGGGGTTGACAAGGCTTGTCTATAATGATATTGAGAACTCATATCAATTGTGAGGAGAGGCGTACTGAGAAGTATACGGATTATGTAGTACGCGCTGTTAAGTAGCGAGGCCAGAGGTCGACAAGACCGGAGCCCAAGGTGTCGAAGGACGACCCTTGGGCTTTTTTATTGCCTCGCAATTCGAAGCAGCGCCGACAGGATGCGAGTGTCGGCGCATGTCAGGGGGGGGATATGCAGAGAATCTGTACCAAATGCGGAGAGATGTTGATTGGGGAACTGCCGATGGATTTCTACCAGGGAAGGCATTGGAAGTGCGTGAACTGCGGTTGGTATCGCGAGGAGGCGCTCGTGTGGCCTGGCCGGCCTATCCTCCCGGTGCATCGCCGTACGTACAGGTAAGAACAACTCACACGGACAAGGAGAAACGCAACGTGGAAAAACTGCTCAGAACGGATCAGCCGATGAAACTGGTGTTATGCGATTGCGGTGGGCTTCGCCTCATAAGCGGAGCAATGACCATTCACTTTTCACGCGAGGAGTTTCAGGCGTTTGCGGCAGCGGTTGGGCGCCTTGCATCGATTGTGGCACAGCCCTCTCTCGGTCAAACGTCGCAAGCCACCCGATCTGGCGCGAGTGAAGTGTGTCACTAAGGGAGATCTTGAGGAGTTGACCGAATTGAATCAATCCGTGTGTTGAT
Source organism: Nitrospira sp. SG-bin1 (assembly GCA_002083365.1). Lineage (NCBI taxonomy): Bacteria > Pseudomonadati > Nitrospirota > Nitrospiria > Nitrospirales > Nitrospiraceae > Nitrospira > Nitrospira sp. SG-bin1. Next base: position 144,142 of record LVWS01000043.1, read on the forward strand.
GACATTGACCTAAAGGATGGCGCATGACGAGACGAGACTTTCGCATCCACGACGCTCTCCCCGTGTTCCTCAGTTTGGCGACCGCGATCGCCATTTTGGTCGCCGCGACCGTAGGGATATGGGTGTGGTCGAGTGTCCTAGAGCGGGCGGCCGGAGTGACGATTGAAAGAGATGTAGGTCTGCCGTAGTGGCGACAATGGGCTCCTTGTTTCGCAAGATGTAGCGGCATCACAGACAAGTATTTCACCCACATCCTCAGGTCGGTGATTGGCTGAAACGAGCGTGAGGAAGACGGGTGTGCCCAACGTCCAGCTGGCGGGCGCCTGTGCGACATGTGGACAAAAACAGGTTTCTTAGAGCCAAGTTTCTGTAAACGCCTGACGAATACGTACCAAGGTTGAATGCAATGAAAGGAGCATCGTGAACCAACCGATCGATAGACCGCGAAGCGGTCGAGGGAAATCCTGTGTCATCTTCTGCCTGGTCTGTGTACTGACCAACGTTTCATGGGCCGAGCCTCCGCCGCCGACAGCGTCACCGATCGAACGCGCGGCAATGATGTTTGACATCCAGCGGCAGTCTCTCCGAGGTGCGTTGGACGCCTTTGTCCGCCAAAGCGGTTGGCAAGTGGTGTACAGCGAGCACATGGTGGAAGGAATGGAGAGCGATGGCGTCTCCGGTGAGATGCCGCCGGAAACGGCGCTTGCGGAACTCTTGTCACGTTCCAGGCTCGGCATTCGCATGACTGCACCTCGTGCCGGCACGTTGGTGTCGGAGGCATCCGATACCGACGTGTCAGCGGATGAAACTTCGCGTGTGTCGTCCGATCCGCTGCACGAATCTGAGGAGGACGTTCTTGTCAAGAAGCCCGTCACGGTTCCGGAGATCGTCGTGCAAGATGTGAAAGAACGAGGCTATGTGGCGGAGGACACGCGGACCGCGACCAAGAGCGATATTCCATTGATCGAGACGCCGCAGTCCATCACCGTCATCACGCGCGAGCGTATGGTGGACCAAGAGGTGCATACACTCGCCGAAGCCTTGCGGTACACGCCGGGTGTGCAAGCGGAGACGTTCGGGTTTGAACCACGATTCACATGGCTCCGGTTTCGGGGATTTGACGCCACCACCGACGGCTTGTTCAAGGATGGCTTGCAATTACGGAATCCCGGATTCGCCCTGGGGTACAACCTGGAGCCATACGGCGCCGAGCAGATCGACGTCTTGCGCGGACCGGCGTCGTTCTTGTACGGGCAAGGGAGTCCCGGTGGGTTGCTCAACTATATCTCAAAGCGTCCTACCACTACGTCCCTCCGGGAGCTTCAATTCTTGGCGGGGAATTTTGGTCGATACGAGGGACGGATGGATTTGGGCGGGAGACTAACCGACAGCGATGCCTTCAGCTATCGGTTGACCGGCCTCTTTCGGGAAAGCGGCACGCAATTCGACCATGTCCCGAATGATCGTGTGTATATCGCACCGGCGTTCACCTGGCGGATCAGTTCCGAGACACAGGTGACGTTTTTTGTGAATTACCAGAAGGACACGCTGGGCAGTTCGCAAGCATTCCCCGCCGAAGGATCACTGCGGTTCAATCCCAACGGCCGTATCGCGCGTCATCGTTTTACGGGACAACCCGGAGTGGACAAGTATGATCGCGTGGAATCGTCATTCGGGTATGAACTGCGGCATCAGTTGCCTGGGAACTGGAGCTTCCTGCAGAAGTTTCGGTACAACCAGACGCGGGTGGACGATGTCACGGTGTTCAGCAGTTCATTCGACGCCGATCTGCGCACCGTGCAACGCGGTGTCTTCGGGAGTTTTGGAAATCTGACCTCATTCGCTCTCGACAATCAGGTGCACGGCTCCTTCGGAACCGGCCCGTTCCATCACCGGGTCGTGGGCGGTCTCGATTTCCAGCGAATCGGGGTACATTCTCGGCAAACGTTTGCAGGCGCGTCTCCCATCGACATTTTCAATCCGCACGATTTCGGCGCATCGTTTCTTCCGCCTCCGACATTTCTGGATCAGCAGACGACTCAGTTTCAAACCGGCCTGTATGTCCAGGACCAGATCAAATTTATGGATCATTGGCTTCTCACAGTGGGAGGCCGGCACGATTGGACCAGCAACAAAATCAAGAACAACCTGACGGGTCTCACAAGCGAGCAGGATGATCAGAAAGCCACCGGCCGCGCCGCTTTGACCTATCTATTCGACAGCGGGTTGGCGCCTTATGCCAGCTGGTCGACGTTCTTTCTACCATCGATCGGGATAAACGCCTCCGGGCAGCCTTTTACGCCGGAGACCGGCCGACAATATGAATTCGGGATCAAGTATCAGCCGCCGGGCACCCGCAGTTTGTTCACAGTCGCGCTGTTCGACCTGACGAGGGAAAACTACGTGCAGTTCGATCCTGGCACCTTTCTGCCGGTGCAGCGCGGGAAGGCGCGCTCCCGTGGGTTGGAGCTGGAAGGATTGATGAGCTTCAAGTCGGGGATCGATCTGATCGCCTCCTATACGTTCTTGGACAATGAGGTGCTGGAAACTGTTAATCCCGCCGAGAAAGGGAAACGACTCGTGCAGACACCGGCACAGTTTGGGTCGATCTGGGGAAGGTACACCGTCCAAAGCGGAATGTTCAAGGGGTTGGGGATCGGGGGTGGAGCGCGATACACAGGGTCAACCTACGGCAATGAGACCAACACCTTCAATGTGCCGAGTTTCGTGTTGGGAGACGCGATGGTGGATTATGTCTGGAAGAATTACCGACTCGCGGTCAACGTCAACAATCTCTTGAACCAGGATCATTACGGATGTTTTACGCGAAGCGGGAGCGATTTCTGCAGTCCCGGCGCGCAACGGACCGTGGTGGGGAGCATCACGTATCGGTGGTGATGATTGGACCACGAGGCAGCACGCTTCGCGATGCGGTCGCTTGACTTGAGGCGACAGAAACTGTTAAATGCAAACAACTTGCATTACAGAATGCCAATGGCCACTTCAATTGTCGATAGTCTCAAAGCGGGTGGGAAGAAGCTCACGAAGGCCAGAAAGGCCATTCTCGCCGTTCTTGAGCGAAACACACTCCCGATCACTGCCGCCGAGGTGCATGCGGGTTTGGTCAAGGCCAGAACGGATGTCGATCTTGTGACGGTCTACCGCAACCTTGCGATGCTCCAAGAGTTGGGTCTCGTGAATGCCGTCGGGTTTCACGAAGGACAGATGCGCTATGAAGTGGTTCATGGACGGGCCCATCATCACCATATTCAATGCCGAGGCTGTGGGAAAATCATTGATCTGATGCTGTGCCCGTTGAAAAAGTTGACGAAGCTCATCGAGGAGCAGACTAAATTTGCCGTAGACGGTCACGCTCTTGAATTTTTTGGTTGGTGTCCGCAATGCCGATGACTCGACTGATAGGTGTAGGTAGCAGGTGGACTCTTGTCGTCGGTTATGTATTGTTGGTGCTGACGCTCCATCCGTTGCTGCTGGAACATACCTTTGCCGCCGGAACGAGTCATGAACATTCCGATCAGGATGTCTGTGCCTGGCTCGACCATGCCGCCAGTGCTGGTCTCCATTCTGTTACGCCACCGCCTGTGCTCCTTCCCGTTATTGTCGCACCTCCGTCTCGTGTCGAGGTCGCTTTCAGGTACATCTCCCGTCCTTTTGATTCTGTCCGCGGTCCTCCTTCCTTCAGCTCGTAATTATCCAGTTCTACTGTTGAGTGGCTGTGGATTGTTCTCTGCACCTTATGCGGGGAAGATCGGGTAGTTGTCGCTTTCCGCCTCCCGGAAACCGGCACTCAAGGGGTTGGGCGTTCTTCAGTACCCTGAAGAATGGCATCCGATCTTCTCCTGCAGAATGTGTCCGAGGAGTTTTTCAACCTGTGTCATGAGGAGGTGTGTATGGCGACCACGGCTGAATTGTTAGCTCCGGTGCCGGTGACGGTGTTGACCGGCTTTTTGGGGGCAGGGAAGACGACCCTGCTCAACCGCATTCTGACGACCGAGCATGGCAAGCGAGTGGCGGTGATTGTGAACGAGTTCGGCGAGGTCGGCATCGACAATCAGCTGGTCATCGGGGCAGATGAAGAGATTTTCGAGATGAACAACGGCTGCATTTGCTGCACGGTACGGGGAGATTTGATCCGCATCATCGGGAATCTTCTCAAACGGAAGGACCGATTTGACTACATGGTGATCGAAACGACCGGACTGGCCGATCCGGCCCCGGTTGCGCAGACGTTCTTCGTCGATGATGAGATGAAGCGGCGGCTTCTGCTGGACGGCATCGTGACCGTCGTCGACTCCAAGCACATCTGGGCACATCTGGACAAGAGTCCCGAAGCGAAGGAGCAGATCGCCTTTGCCGATGTCATCTTATTGAACAAGATTGACCTCGTTCCGGCGGGGGCGGTCAATGTATTGGAAGCACGAGTGCGGGCGATCAACGTGATGGCGAAGATTCATCGGACCAAGGATGCGAGGATTGAGATCAATCGATTGCTGAATATCGGCGCGTTCGATCTGAGCCGCAAGCTCGAAATCGATCCCAACTTCTTAGGAGAAGAGGCGCACCAGCATGATCCCAGCGTGTTCTCCGTGGCCCTCGTCGAGGATGGATTGGTCGATGAGGGAAAGGTGAACGACTGGTTCCGCGAGGTGCTGAGCACCATGGGGACAAAGATCTATCGGATGAAGGGCATTTTGAATGTTGAAGATCGGGACCATCGGTTCGTTTTCCAGGGCGTGCATATGTTGTTCGACGGCAAAGCCGATCGCCCGTGGAAATCCGGTGAGGTTCGCAATAATCAGCTGGTATTCATCGGGAAAGATTTGGATCGTGCCGCGCTGACGAAGGGATTCCGATCATGCCTCGTCTAGCTAAACGCCAGGCGGTCGTCACGCTGAGCCCGATCGGTCGAGTGCTGCTCGGCGATTACGTTCATCGCGTATCCTTTTCTTCCGGTGGCACGAGACTCGCCGCTTGCGCCACGTCGGGCCAAGTGGCCATCTGGGAAGCTGCTTCTCTCAACCCTGTTAGCGAACTGAAGGGGCATCAGCGGTCCGCCATGACGTTGGACTGGCATCCAAAGCGGCAAGAGTTAGCGACGGGGGGGCAGGACGGTGTCGTCCGAATATGGAATGCCGACACCGGAGAGGAACGCGCGGTGCTCTCCGTTGGAGCGCAAGGTTCGTGGGTCGAGCATCTTGCCTGGTCGCCGGATGGTCAGTATCTGGCCGCGTCGGCGGGGAAAACGCTTCGCATCTGGAGGATCGACCCTGCGTCCATCCCTGAGCTTGCCGCTGAAGTGCCGGCGTATAAGACGACGATTTCCGCTTTGGCTTGGATGCCGCGTGGCGGTGGCGTCGTGGCCTCTGCCTATGGGGGAGCTTGGCTGTGGAAGATCGGGCAGGAGAAACCGGTGAGGCCCTTTCCCTATGACGGCGCCCTGTTGACTGTCGCGGTGAGTCCGAGTGGGCAATATCTGGCCTCGGGAAACCTCGACGGGTCAGTCCATTTGTTCCGCACGGACAGTGAGCAGAACTGGCACATGTCCGGCTATCCCGTGAAAGTCACGTCGGTACGATTCGACCATAACGGTCTCAACCTGTTCACCGCGTCCGGCCCGTCCTTGGTCTCATGGAATATGAAGAAATTCGAAGGCACCGGCGGTCGGCTCTTTAAAGGACATCTGGGATGGATTCAGGAAATTGCCTGCCATCCCAACCGATCGTTCGTTGCGACGGTCGGAGAAGACGGGCTGCTCTGTCTCTGGGAGCCGCAGACGACCAAACCTCTGTTGAGTCAGGAGGTGAACAAGACCGGTGGACTGTCGTGCGTGGCCTGGAGTTCCAATGATTCTTGGTTGGCGACCGGCGCCAGTGACGGCGTGGTGTCGCTCTTTTCCGTTCATGGCATTGAGGATCGGGCATGAACTTGTTCGGTGGAAAGCGGACGATTCCGGTGGATCAGGCCGATCGTATTAAAGCTTGGACTAGAGCGGTGTTTCATCTGAATGACGAGACGACGGTCATGGTCACGGAATTGGAATGTCGCGAACCAGGCTGTCCGCCGATCGAAACCGTGATCGCCGTACTTAAAGGATCGCGCGATACCCAACAGTACAAGATTCATAAGACAGCCACTGAAATCGGTCCATCCGATGTCGAGGAGTTGGCCGTCAAGGGGGAGGCACATCATGACCGGCATTGATCATGCCCGCCGCCGCAGCAAGGTGACACCGATTTACGTGATCGCCGGATTTCTGGGGAGCGGAAAAACCACTCTGCTCAAACGGGCACTGGCGCACGAACTGGACCGAGGCGTGAAGCCGGCCGTGCTCATGAATGAATTCGGAGAAGTCGACGTGGATGGGGCCTTGCTCCATGACCATCCTCGCTCGAACGACATCGAACTCCAGGCACTCCTCAGTGGCTGTATCTGTTGTGATCTGTCGGGAGAGTTCAGCGAAAAAGTCGGACACCTGGTGAAGGAGACGAAGGGGGCACCGCTGTTTATCGAGACGACCGGGTTGGCGGATACCGGCCAAGTGGTCATGGGGGTGGAGAAGGCGCTCACTCAGTCGAGCTCACAAATCAGAGGGGCGTTGGCCTCGGTGATCGTCATGGTCGATGGGCCACGGTTTTTGAAACTCGGGGCCTATTGGCCTGCGGCGGAAGATCATCTCAAGCAGGCGGATGTGGTGGTGTTGAACAAGCTGGATCAGATCAACGGCCGTCAGGCCGATCTCGTGGAACGGCGTATCAAGGCCGTGAATCCGACGGCCACAATCGTCCGGGCGGTGCATGCCGAGGTTGAACTGGGCCGAGTGCTCACGGGGATGGCGATGATGAAGACACCATCGATTGAACTGGGTACGGTCAAGGATTCAGCGATCGGGTATCGGAGTGGGAGTTTCAAGATTCTGAAATCGTTCGATCCCGTTCGTCTCGAAGCCTGGTTGAAGCGATTCGAGCGATCTGTGATCCGCATGAAGGGCTTTGTGAAAGTGCAGGGGCGAACTGGGTTTCAAGAGCTTCAATGGATTATGGGGTCGTTGGCACTGACTCCCTATACAGGAGTCAGACAATCACAGGCCAGACTCGTGGTCATTGGACGGCGGGTACCCTGGCAACGCTTTCTCGAGGGCTTGGAAACGTGCCTGGTGAGACCCACTCGCCGGGGGAAACCCCACACGGCACGATGGGGTGGTGCGACAAGGAGGACGTCATGATGCAAGGGAGTGAGACCATGAAACCGATGGCGAGCCAGGCGGCAACGCCTGCCGATGATCCGGCGGCGCGCCGGCAGGTTCAAGACGCCCATGGTCGCATGTATCGATGGCCGGCTGATTTTGCCGGATACCGGGCGATGCTTTCGCTGAACGATGAGGGGCGTGTCTACAGCGGCAGCGTCAGTCTGGTGCCGAGGAAGGAGACGACGGTGCGGTTGGATGCAGCCGATGCCGCCATTCAAGAGTGGGTGCGAGAACGGCTCTGGACCCAGGGCATGCACTTGGCGTTTTCCACGTTCGAAGAAGGCGACGGCAAGTATGTGCTGTCCTTCGATCCCCACGATGATCCCGCTGTGCCGCACCCACGAGGTCGTCGTGTGCTGCTGACCGGAGGACGGCTCGATTCCTGGTATCGGATCAAGGACGGGCAGTACACCCAGATCGGGCGGATCACGCCGATGACGGAGCGGCGAGTCAACACCATCGAGCGCTGTGATCATGCGCCGGATGGAAAACAATACTCCAGCCACTATGTGATGACCTATTTCTCGCTCGATGGGCAGTCCGTGATCGGAATGGAGAGCTACGTCAATGAATATAAGGACGTCAATGGCCTGTGGCTTCCCTGGCGTCGGCGCGTCTCATTCGGCGAACGAGGATTGGTGAAAACGCGGGTGATCGAACTGTCGGAGCACGAGGTATAACGATGCAGCTTTGTAACGGTGTTCATAAGGAGCAACATGGCCGTTGTGAGGAGCGGTGAGCTTGCCGAACGAGTCGACCTGGTGGTTTGTGTTGTGTCTAGGGCTGTTGGGAAGTCTGGGTGCTCTCTTGCCCGCCGCGGTCGTCTTGTTTATTCCGGACGGGTGGCGTCAACGCGTGATGCCCTATCTGCTGAGCTACGCCACGGGGACGATGTTGGCTACCGCGATCATCGGGCTGATTCCCGAGGCGTTGGAGCGAATTAATGTTTACGAAGTGGGAATATCCATTCTGGCGGGACTCGTCCTGTTCTTCGTGCTGGAGTGGACGGTGATCTGGAGACATTCGCACGAGGACCTGCCTGAAAGCGGACACGAGACCCACGGACATGGACAGGGCCATGCTCAGGGGATGGAGAAGAAGACGGGGATGTTGGTCTTGATCGGCGATGCGGTCCATAACATGGCCGACGGCATCGCGATCGGTGCGGCCTGTGTGGCGTCGCCGGGACTGGGGTTGGTCACGACGCTCGCCGTGTTGGGCCATGAAGTGCCGCAAGAGCTGAGTGATTTCACGATTCTCCTCTCAAGCGGGTTTTCTCGCTGGAAAGCGTTTTTCTGGAACACCCTATCGGGGATGGGGACGCTGGTCGGTGTCGTCGCCGCCTATGGAGGACTCGGTTATGCGGAGACGATCGTTCCCTATGCGCTCAGCGTGGCGGCCGCTTCTTTCCTGTATATCGGGTTGGCCGATCTCGTGCCTGGTTTGCATGGACGGATGGGGGCGGCCAAGGGGGTCTGGCAGTTCGCCATGATGATCGCGGGAATGGTGACCATCGCGACGTTGACCATGTTGCCGCATTAACGACGGAAGGCCGGAAGATGACAAGGCAAGCGCAGCTAGGAGAGAGAGCATCAACTTACAGGACGGGTTCCGTTTCGTGGAGAACCCCTGATCGCGAGTCCGTCATTCCTGCTGCGAGGCTTGCCGATAAACCGCTCACCGCTGATGAACTTCGCTACGGTCTGGTTGTGGTCTCGACGCTGCCTAATATTGAAAAGCATGCCTGTCTCGCGCAAATCGTCGATCTTGAGGAGCGTGGCCGCGAACGGTTGCCGGAATGGAAGATCGTTCATGTGTCCGCGGATCACGAGGACCATTGGCGGGAAGTGGACCGTTTTCATCCGAATGTTCAAGCCGCAGGCTACTCCCTCTGTTGCGCGGATCAGGCGAGTCGGGAGGCCTTTGGAGTCGGCGTGGAGGATCATCATCGTATCGCTCACGGACTATTCGCATTGCGGGACGGGGTTTTTCTAAAAGTTGAGATTCCGTCCGATCAAATGCGGCCGGCCTCAATAAGAGGATTTCTAGAACGGCTGATCGGCGAGATTGGGGCACCGTTGAGTCAAGCGTCCCACGCCAGCACCGGACACTAGGTACTAAGCGAGTTGCAGGAATCCATGATCATCACAGTGAGCGCCATGGGCGAAGTGCAAGTGGCCGGCGACAAGATAATCGACATGGTCACCGTGAGGCACAGTCAGATGACCGCAGTTCGTACCATGGCGATGCCCGGCCTCATGCCCATCGCAGCGATGGCTTGGCGTGCATGCCGCCGGGTTCTGTGTGGTGATGTCGAGCTGGTGTTCATCGACATGGTCGCCATGCGGATGGTGGAGATGTCCGTCATGTAGATAGTCGGTGTGGTCATCATGGGAGATGGCCGGATGCCCGCAGTTCGTGCCATGCCGATGATTGTGATGCACATGGATAGGGTGGTCACTCATCGAAGGACTCCTTTCGTGAACAGAGTTGGGTACGACCTGATAAAGTCTAGACCGATGGTGACGGATGGTCAACAAGAGGTACTCAGAGGCGGAGCCCTTCGTCCGTATTCTAGCTGGCGGCTGGGTGCTCGATCCAGGAGCTGTTCCTCCATCACTGGCCGGCCGTCATCACACCGCGACACAACCGGCTTCCTTCAACGCTCGGAAGTCGGTCAATTCACGCCCAACCGAGCCTTTCGTAATGACTCCGATTGGATACACATTGGCACGATCGGCTTTGCCGGACTTCATCCTGATCAGCTTGTCGTGGTGAGACGTAAGAAAAGCTCGGTTCGAGATCAAGGAAGAGAAGGGGGCCGTCAACCATGCCGATCTATGAATATGTGGCCGAGCACTGCTTGGAGTCACTGTACTGCCCGAAACGGTTCGCTTTTCGGCAATCGATGAGCGAGCCTCCGGTTGAGACGTGTCCGCGATGTGGAACTGGGCTGTCGAGAATTTTGTCGTCTTTCTCGGCGGGCGTGGATTTGGCTGCACATATGGCCGGTCTGTCGGACCTGCCTGCGGATTCGTTGGCGCCTCTTGCAACGTTGAAGAACATGTTCGGCGGTGGACTCGGTGATCTCGGTTGCGGCCATCGGCATCCCGATGGCCCATCGGTCACGAAGTCCTGTGGGCATTGCTGCAAAGGCACAAGAGCTTCTGGTAGAGGGAACAGGTAGAGATCAGGAGACGGGCTTCGGAGTGATTGCGGTGGCCAACTCATGCAACAGCTGTTCGGTCTCGCCCCAGCCCAAGCAGGCATCAGTGATGGAAACGCCATGCTGAAGAGCCACGCCTTCCCTCCACGCCTGTTTCCCGGGATGCAGGTTGCTTTCGAGCATGAAGCCCATGATGGTCTGGCGACCTTCACGAAACTGCCGCAGCACTTCATGGGCGACGAAACCTTGGCGGGTGTGATCTTTCTTGGAATTGTCATGCGAACAGTCGATCATGATCGGGCGGGCGATGCCTTCTCCGGCGACCGCAGCCTCAGCTTTGGCAACATCCTGTGCTTCGTAGTTCGTTCGTCCGCCTCCGCCGCGAAGCACGATATGGCGGTCGGGATTGCCCATGGTTTTGATGATGGCAGTCTGGCCGTCGGCATTGATGCCAACGAAGTGGTGTGGGGTGCGGGCGGAAGTCATGGCATTGACGGCGACATGGAGGCTGCCTTCAGTGCCGTTCTTAAAACCAACCGGCATGGACACGCCACTGGCCATTTCTCGATGCGTTTGGCTTTCGGTTGTACGGGCACCGATCGCCGCCCAGCTGATGAGGTCGGCGATGTACTGTGGACTGATGGGGTCCAGCAGTTCCGTTCCGCAAGGGAGGCCCAATTGATTGATCTTGAGGAGAATCGCTCTGGCCAACTCCATCCCCGTTGCGATATCGCAGGTCCCGTCGAGATGCGGGTCATTGATCAGGCCTTTCCATCCGACTGTGGTGCGTGGCTTTTCAAAATATGTCCGCATCACGATCAGGAAGCGATCGCGCAAAGCATCGGCCACGGGCTTCAGTTTGGCGGCATATTCATAGGCCGCTCCGGGATCATGGATGGAGCAAGGGCCGACGATTACCAGAAGACGGTCTCGGTCCTCTCCATGGAGGATTCGACGAATGGCTTCTCTGGTTTCAACAACGAGGGCAGCCGCTTGATCGGTAATCGGAAGTTTGGTCTTGATGGCGCGCGGGGAGGGCAGCGCCTTAATTTCGATAACATGTTGATTGTCGATGGGTCTACTCATGATATGGTCGCGTCCGTAAGTGTTCTCAACGGCCCTGGCCGAGGGGGTAGCACTGTAGCGAATCGCACCGTAAAAGTCCATACCGGTTGCTGATGGGACTGGATTGAGTCATCTGACGACCGGTTTCAGCGGTTCTTGCAATTCTGACCTATGGATGGCTATTCTACCGCCATGTTTTTGAGAAGGCTGAGATACCTCTGGCCGCTACTCCGCTCCGGAGCGGCGTTGGGGATGATCTGCATCATCCTGGGGCTTGCTCCGTTCGCCGCCGCTCAGGATGTTCACCACGAGTTGGCTGCCGCCGATTCGGATGGCCATGAACATTCGGAGACGGACATCTGTCAGTGGGTCCAGCACCATATTGCCGGTTCGGTCGATCTGGATCTTCCGCGATTCGCCGTGTGCGATGTTGTCCGGCAGCAGGAACCTCCACCAGAATCCGTACTCCTGTCGACAGCCCTCTTGCTCATCGGTCCTTCCCGCGCTCCGCCTCAAGTATAGCTGAGATATCACGTCACGTAACAGAATCGATGGATGGGCCGTGCGGACGACGTCTGCCAAGTCCATCCGTTTCAGCTTACTTATTGCGGGTTTGTGAGTGAGGAGGGACATGATGCATCCAGTCATGAGACGTGTGTTGAACAGGACCGTTGCGCTGATGGTTCTGGTTGCGGTAGGGGGGCTATTCTCGGTCGTGTATGCGCAGGACAACGAGTACATCCTGGCGATCAAGGGGGTTGTCCAAAACCAGGACCTTCGGCGGGTGCCGCAGGCGATCATCGAAGTGAAAAATCAGGAAGGTGAAATGGTATCGTCCGGGGTTTCGAACGTTGCCGGCGAATTCAAACTGACCGTGCCGGAGAAGGGTACCTACTCCGTCAGCGCAGTGCAGGAGACCTATCGGAGCGAATACGTGGTGTTGAGCTTAAGCGAGGAGCCACAGAAGCCGGTAACGCTCACCCTGTCGAAGACGAAGGAAGTGGCGCTTGAGGTGGTCTCCCCGTTGCCTCCCATCCCGACCAAAGCGTCCAGCGAGACCTATTCCCTCAGTCGGAGGGAAATCGAAGTCCTTCCTCGTGGAAACAACATCAATCTTGAAGATTTGCTGGTGACGATTCCGAGTGCCGTGTACGGGTCGTTAAAGCAAGTGCACATTCGTCAAGACCATGCCAATCTTCAGCTGCGTATCGACGGCGTCCCGATTCCGGACACGGTGTCGTCCACGTTTTCTGATGTGATTACCCCGCGGGCTTGGGAGCGGGCCGATATCGTGCTGGGCGGTATGGAAGCCAACGTGGGAAACAAAACGGCTGCGCTCATCGACATTACGACCAAGAGCGGGACGAAACCCGGATTTGGTTCGATCCAAATGTTCGGCGGCTCCAATAAAACGATCAACCCATCGGTCGAGTATGGTGGGACGATCGGTGAGAAGTTCCGCTACTATTTCTTGAACAGTCATACAGCCACGAATCGTGGCATCGAACCGCCTACTCTGGGTCATTCAATTTTTCATGGCCAGAGCGAGCGCAACCAAACGATGTTTCGTGGAGACTATCAGCATGACAACAACAATAACTTCACCTTGTTGTTCTTGAACTCCATCGCGAAGTATCAGATTCCCACGCTCCCTGGACAGGCTCTCAATCCCACCATTGTGGGTCTCTTACCGGGAGGGTTTACGCCCGTGCCATCGGAAATGGTAGATGAGAACCAGAAAGAGAACAATCAATATGGCCATTTGGTGTGGCGCCACGATATCAACACGCGTAACTTTTTCAGCCTCGCGGGATATTTCCGCCACACGCGGGCGACGTTCAGGACAGACCCATTCAATGTTTTGGCCTATGTGCCCGACGAAACGGAGCCTTTCTCAGCCGGCAGCCAAGATCGCACCGGCTATTCAGGCGGCGTGCGTCTGGATTACACGTACGTCCATAGTAAGGAACATTTGATCAAAGCCGGGTTTCAGATCGATCGGACTCAAGCCATCAATAAGACGAGACTGTTTACGTTTCTCGACGACGGAGCGGGAAATCCGACGGGAGGCGTGATCACTCCGAACGCCGATAATCGATTGATCGGCTGGCGACAGGAGTTCTGGATTCAAGATCAGTGGACTCCGAACGAACATTGGACGTTCAACATCGGTGTACGTGCCGATATAGTCCAGTACCTTCGTGACGAAGGACAGGTCAGTCCCCGAATCGGCGTGACCTACCGATACAATCCTTCCCATGCTTTCCACGCCTTCTACGGTCGCATGTTTACTCCTCCGAATCTGGAAGCGATTTCCTTCGCCAAGTTGAATACGGCCGGAACAAAAGCGGCTCCGGAAGATACGACCAACAACCAACCTCGGGCGGAACGGGCCCATTACTTTCAAATCGGCAGTGTCCATTCCTTGACGGATTGGGCAACTCTGCAGCTGACGGGCTATTATAAGTTAGCCAACTATCTTTCGGACGCCGGTCAGTTTGGGACAACGCCGTTGTTGAACTATTTTGCCTTTGAGAGAGGTTGGGCCCGAGGTGCCGATGCCGCGCTCAAGGTGTGGTTTATGGAAAATCTAACGGGACGTGGGAATATCGCATGGGGACAGTGTAAGGGGTATGGGCTGCAATCCGGCCACTTTTTATTGGAGGCGGCGGAAATCGGGGACATCAATTCACGGAGCGGGGTCCATTGTGATCACCAGCAGACGCTGACCGCGTCAGGAGTCCTGAGTTATCGGTTGTTCGAACGGACGACCATCACCGGACAGGTGCTGTTTGCATCAGGCTTGCGGACGGCAGAAGAAGGCGCCAAGACCAACTCGAGTCATAGCCCGACATACACGATCTATAATTTTTCGATCGCGCATGTGATTCCGTTACCCTGGCATGGCCAGAAATTCTTGTTGGGGTTCGATATCGTGAATGCGTTGGATCAAAAGTATTTCATCAATCAGGGGGAGGGCAGTATCGGCCTCGGTGTCTCGCATGCCGGCATGCCGCGCTCCTTCTTCTTCCGCGGGCAATGGTTCTTCTGATATATAAAGTGCCTCGATGAATATATTGGTTGAGACCTTACGGTTCATCGGCAGACAAAGTGTACAGGCCTGCGTCCTCGGCCTGCTGCTTAGCCCCGCCGCTGCGTTCGCGGCGGTGGGCGACGAGGCCACGCACGAAGGCGACCACCAGGAAGATGTCTTGGAGTTGCCGGAGGTGCATGTTCATGGACTGCCTCTGAATAAAGATCGGCAGTTGGGTCCCGTGGCCAAGTCCACCCCATGGCCCGGTATTCCCGCCTCGCTCAACGGTCAAGAGATCGACGATTGGATGAAAGCCCGCCTCTTGGTCTCCAAGCACGCGAAGGTGACCGTCGTGGTGCTTGAACCCTGTAAACATCGAGAGCTGACGGCAGCCGGAGTTCATGCACTGGGCAGGTGGACGTTCGATCCCCAGATGAATGGGGACGATCCGGTCGACGGCGAGCTGACAGTCCGCATCCATTTCCGAACACGGTGAAACTTCCAACACGATTCGGCGAGAGATCGGTTGATGCTTGACCGGTGACGGGGAACACTTTATCGTCGCACCCATGGGCGTGGATGAGACGCTGTTCCTGGCGATCAACGGCTTGGCTGGCCAGTCGGCGGCCGCCGATCATTTCTTCCTTCAAGTGGGAAATCGCAGCATGCTCTATGTGCCTGGAGCGTGCGCCATCGCGTTTTGGATTTGGAGTAATCGACGAGAGGCGTTGCTGGGAGGTCCGGTTTTAGGAGCGGCGGTCGGATTGTCCGATTTTTTCGGCGGACAGCTCAAATGGGTCTTTGAACGGGTTCGACCATGTCGAGCGCTTGTCGAAGCAGTCAAGATAGAGCCGAGCGGCTGCGGAGCGTTGTTCAGTTTTCCATCTAATCACGCCACCAATACCGCCGCGATCGCGGCATTCTTACAAGTCCTCTATCCTAGGACGGGCTGGATCAGCTGGCCCATCGTGGCGCTGGTCGGGTTTGCGCGGGTCTATGTCGGCGCGCATTATGTGACGGATGTACTGGGTGGGTGGGGGCTTGGAGGGGTATTGGGTGGAGGGGCTGCCTGGGCACTCCTGCGATGGCCTCGGTTCAGGAAAAAGTTGGTGTCGGTCGTAGGGCTGGTCAAGGAAGCGGAAGTGCAGTCCTAATACTCATGCCCCGGTTGGTGTTCCAAGGCGGCTAAGAGATCAGTTCGCAAACGTTCCACATCGTATCCCCGTCCAATGAGTACCAGCGCCGGCTCCGGTTCATCCAACAGAGTGAGCGGCGTGATCGTGGCCTGTTCCGGCAACGCATACTGGAATTCTTGCAGCTCCGGCTCTTTCGCAAATCTGAAATAGCCTTTTGCCCGCTCGAGTTCCTTGGGGAACGTCTTGATCCAAGCTAGGAATCGCTGCCGATTGAGTGGACCCCGCAGCGGGATCGTTGTGGCGAGGGGATGGTATGTCGCGCGCTGCGAGGAGCCTGATCGCGACTTGCCGAACAGCACATTCGTCGGTGCGGTTTGTTTCATCGATGGACGTGGCGCCAGAAGATCGGCGGCATCAAGCCGTGCATGTGACGTTTCCCAGAGACGGGCGTAGGGGTTTTGGTCGAGGATCCCGGCGCGGAACCGCTCCCAATGGCCTGGAACATAGAGGTCCCGCTTGTTCAAGATGAGTTCGTCGGCGCAGCGGATGGCTTGCGTCGTCACATAGGCGCTGGAGTGGCTTTCTTCTGTCGAGACCGGATGCAAGAGTGCGATGACTCGTTCGAGAGCAACCAACCGTGCCGTATAGGCGTCCGTCACCGCATCGATGACTTCAGCCGGATCGGCCAGGCCAGAACATTCCAGAATCACGATATCCGACCCATGATCGCGCACCAGCTGTGCGATTCCCCATGAGAGATCTTCTTTCGTGTCGCAACAGACACAACCGCCGGCCAGGTTCATGACCTGCTCGGCCAGCGTTCCAGCACGAGGACCATCGATGCTGACGGACCCCGCTTCATTCATCAGGACGCCGGAGCGCCGACCTTGTGTTTTCCAATGTTCCAGCAGCCGCATCAGCAGAGTGGTCTTTCCGGCGCCGAGCGAACCGCAGAGGATGTAGAAAGGAATCGGAGTTACGTTCATACTCTTCCTGGATCGGGCACAGGTCATTGTACCGGGATGAGCCGGGAAGATGAAGGGTGTCGGTCCTAAGGATAGCTGCAGAGTGTGCTCTGCGTGGCGGTGGATCACTGAGGCGAAGGAATGGCTGCGCCACTTCAGGTATCGGCAACAGGAGGATGATTAATTGTACGGAAACTCCTGCCTGCCGGATCGAGAAGGATTCGAGTCAGAGCCCCAATGGGGAGGCCGTTTCAGTGAGTACATCGTCCGCCACAGCTACCAGGCATTGAAGCCGAAAAGTTCATGTCGAGAGTGTTTGCGACAGCGGTCGGTTTTCGATGGTGGCCGGAAGGGCTCGAACAGTCTCATGCGATATCCAACCCAATGAAGTGGGTCTGACTGAGTCGCGGCGGAACGCTCTGGCAAGGAGAATGACGAAATCGACAGTCCGCACCCGAGGCGGTGCTGTATCAGACATTATGCAATTCCATCGGTCTATGATAAAAGAGACGAGGTTGTCGGTCGTGTCTCGTCGCATTGAGGGCCGATCGTAAACGACGGAGTATTGGAATAGACCTGCTGTCCAGGGATATCTCGCGTCCGCGGAATCGTGTCGATGCGAGCACGCATTGAGCCTTAAGGTCAGGGAGGATGCATGATCGTATGGTGGCTACTCGGAGGGATGGTGGCTATGGCGGTCGGGATCATATTGTACAAGGAGTGGAAGAGTCGCCGTTGGTTACCGTCACCGTCGCATTCTGTGATGACGAAAACGACGGACGGGACCATGCTCCAATTCCTCGTCAGACCCACGCGCAGGACCGGAAGAGATTCCAGACAGTAACTGGGAATTAAGACTGAGCTGATGAAGTGTGGAAGTTTCCGTCTGTTCTCTTTCCGTCAGGCCCCGTCAAAGGTCTACTCTTCGCTGAGTTCCTGACGTACGCTGTCCAGGCTTCTTGCCGTCTCGCACCTCTGGACCATCTCAGGGCTTCCCGAAAGGCCCCCAAGAAACAAGGATAGTATCGCGGTATCGCGCGATGTTCAGCTTGACCTTACCTTTCAATTATGTAACCATTGGCTACCATGATGAGGTGTGATGACATTACTGAGGGCACCTATCTTCGGCAGACTGCGGTTTGGTTCGGTAGCCCGGCGGGCCTACTCGCCGTGGTCCATCATGTCGGGACAAGGTGGACAGGCGAATGGTACTGCCAATTACGGTTCCTGAATCGGCCTGTGGGAACACAAACCAAAGCCGTTTCACCGTGGAGTGTGGACCTTCGAGAGGAAGATCTTGCCTGTTTCGAGTTGGTGGGGACCTGGATACCAGCGGACGCTCTGCAGATACCCGGTCAATCTACGGGGAAACCACTGAGAAAGCGGAGATCGTCGGCATGGAGGAAAAGCATACGGCATCTTGGCCAGCTCCGCTTGTTTTGACGGTTTCTAAGCGAATCAGTCGTGTGAGTGTCGTGTGAGTAAGGCTGACACCTTCCGTTCGCGGGGTGAGTCAATCGGTTTCGTGTAACCGGCTGGAGCAAACCCACCCGAAACCCGGTGTATAAGCCGCAAGGCTCTTCGCGGATTTAGCACCTCTCTGATGTAAGGATAAGGGTGGAACCAAGAAACGATGAGGCCGGTTGGCAGTCGGGATAGGCTACCAGCCGCCGGTTGCCGGCCCGAGTTGAGGAGTTCAGTTTCCGCATTCTCAAGCAGAAAATCCGTCATCCATGCAAACTAGCCGTTAGACATAACGTAATATTGGGTTTGGTCGGGAACTCACCGCGCAAACGGTCTTTGATCAAAATGCGGTGTAACGTTGGAGAAATACCGAGCCGGCCATCGAGTTGTGCGGATGGCAAGATCGCAAGATGGTCCGAGGCGAGCGGCAAAGTCTGCCACCGCTCGCCCGTGTATACTTGCGTGATCAATGTCTCGCGTTCACTGAGCAAAGCGGTCAAGATCTTTCCTCCGTCGCAATGTGGAGATCCGATAATGGAGGTTCCGTCGGGAGCGCATTTATTGCTAAAGGGAACCATCCATCCATTGATCGCACTGAGAATTCCGTGAACGCCGGGAATGAGCGACGCGAAGGCCGTGCAATCCCTTAAAAACTTGAAGTCAAACAGCCCAACGGTTCTCGCTTTCCATGTATCCATCGCCATTCCAATGCGAGTCCATTCGCCGCAGCTGTCCCGAAGTAGACTGCCGATACGTTCGATGTCTTCGAAAGAGGAGGGATACTTCAGCAATTCCACACTGACCTTGTAGGGCGGGAGAGAACATTGCGCGGGAAACGTGGCTCGCATGATATCCGTCATGAGATTCCAGCTGGTGTCCAAGAGATCCTTGGGAACGGCATCACCGGAAAAATGCGAAGGAAGTGTTTCGAAGCGCCCATTTTCTTCGCGTCTCATCACAATCTTTCGTGCAACGTGACCGATCCCACCGGGGATAAACCGCAACATGTCCCCCGCGGTGTGATTCCTGGAAATATGATTGTGCGCGAGTCGAAAGAGGAAGTCGTTTTTCCCGGAGAGGATTTCAGAACCCAAGGCGCGACTGGGTGACTGAAGATCCACCACTTGGTTCCAGATCCAAGCGGCTCGAGGATCACTGAGTAGAACGGCTTTGGCCCCTTCTCGAAAGCACGTTCCAAGTTTCCCAGGAGCGACCGCATCATCAGAATAATGAACGATGGTTCGATCCATCCGCGCACCCGGATTCCGATCCGTTCTTATTCTCGGTTTAACAATCGCGCTCATCATACTTCGCGCCATTCGCTATCAGCCCCGCATCGGAGGCAGTCTCCCGCTGGACGTCATGTGGAATAGTGGCTTCATGTCGTACGACCAGGAGAACAATGGCTTTACCAGTCGCGTAGGGCTGGAACGCAAAGACATGTCTCATTCATCGTATTCCTGTAACGATTCTCCATTGTGGATATCGAGGGGAACACTCGGAGTGTTGGAATTCCACCTCGATGCCATAGTGCGAACGGGCGTCTTCCATGAGAGTCTATGAAAATACGAAAGATCCTGATCCATTTTCATCGGCGTGAGATTCAGCACAGACCATGGGTAGATCGTAAGGAAAACAGTAGAAACAGTCGACTTTCAGGTGATGTTGGAGGCCGCTTCTTAGAGGAAATGAATTAAGCAACACATATGCCGAACTGTAGTGAAGAGCGATTGCTTTTATTCCAAACACTTACGCCGTTCTATACACATGGGAGATAGCAGGTATGAATGGTTCAGCCTCCAATAATGAAGGAACAATGAAGAAAACACGTTGATTAGGTATTTAATATTAATATTCTATCATTGCGTTTTCGCCGTCACGTATTGATGTGCGGAGGGTGGGCGGCCCTCCTCGCATCATGATGGGTTATGGGGGATAGGCGAAAACGAAGGTGCTCGGCTTCCGATCACCGGGGGCTGGTACCTAGACAGGCCTTACCGTATTGTTGATCTGTATCGGACCTTGGCCCGTCGGTCAGTAACAGTTCCTCGTGGGATCGTCTGGTGGGGAGTTTTCCGCGCAGTTGGGGCCCATGGGCCGTGGGACACGGACGTAGCCCGCAGTGGTATGGTTTTTCTTCAGGATCGCTACATGCAATTCATGACAGGATCCGGAACAGCCGGTTGTGGTGGGAAGCGGGTTGTTCAAGACCATGGATTTTCCTCCAATGGGAATAAAACGAGGATATGTGATGGTCGTGGCGCCGAACGTCAGGTGTCCGTAGTGTGACGACTGTTCAACCCGGGTCGTGAATGTCGGACGAGCATGTTCGGGCCTCAACAGGGTCGCCCAGGTGGGATCATCAGGGGCATACAGGAAAGCGTTGTTGCCGCGATGGCATTCGGTACATGGGACGGTATCCGGAGCAAATCCCTGGACGGGGTCGCGTAGTGAGGACAGCCGCACTTCCGCGGTGTCGGGTGTCCACCTCGTGCTCGATGCATGTGGGTCGTTCCCCCAAAAACAAGCATATCCCGTCGTAGCGCTTTGGCAGATGATTTGGAACGATCCGTCACTCCTGCCCAGCGCGATACAGGCGCCTTTTCCTTGAGGAGGGGCGTGTGACCAGATGCTCGCGAACGAGGTGTGATCAACCGGGGTTTGGTCGAGATCATTCGGCGTCAGGAGAATGGTCTTGAGATTGCCGTGGGCCTCCCATTCCAATGAGGAGGATTTCCAATCGGGCGGAATCGGGACGCCTTTCGCGCGACAGGAATCCACATACTTGCCTTCGGCAATGACGCTCACGCTCGCCGCGTAAGCAGGATCAGCGGATCGGGGCTCCGTCCCATTCTTTGGTGGTTCGACCAGGGAACAGCCCGCGAGAAGCAAACAAACTGCGGCAGTGACATGGGGTGTGAACACTCTCACAAGGATTCCAACTTTCCAGGTGGACCTCTCACAACAGCCTATTAAGGTTTCACGCAATAATAAGGACGCCTGATTATACACTGCACGGGAGGATGTCAAGGGCGGATCACTGGACTAGATATCTCAGAGGATCTGTTGATCCCGTGTACTTTCAGCAGTTTCAACTCTGGATGATCCATCCTAACCCAAGCAGTATTGTTTCAAGGCGTGACAAACTCCGCTGCCAAGCCATCGAGTTCTTCGGGTGCAGCAGAACGGCCTGTTCGTGGACATCATATTTATTGCCAACCGTTTCTCATCTCGGGAGGACGGCTCAGGACGAACATACTTTCGTTCGCCGCCGTTCATTTTTTTCGCGGAACGATGCGCGCACTTGCTCGTTCGAACCTTCCGACGTGCTGGATTTCCAACTCACCCTCTCTGTTCACTCCTAGCCTGGTACTCACCAGACCACTCTTAGGAATGAAAAGTGTGGAAGAGGATTGACAATTCTCCCTGCCTAGGATACTGCTCCGTTCAGAACGGAAGGGAGAATATTTTCCAGACAGATTTGAGGAAACACGTTGTTCACGTCGTGGTCAGTTTCCACAAGATGGGAAATGAAGGCGAGAGATTCGTGACGCAGGTCATTCTGAAAAGAAGCCACTGAAGAAGGTCGGAGTCACACGTCCAGGAAGAAGGAGAGGTTGATGAAAACATTGGTCTTAGCCAATCAGAAAGGCGGCGTGGGGAAAACGGCGATTGCTTGCCAGCTCGGGTACTTTCTCGTCGAACAGCTCAAGAAACGGGTCTTGATCATTGACTTGGATCATCAGGGGAACACGTCAAAAAACATCAGCACCTCAAAGCTGGCCACCATCTCGTCCGTCACGGCCAACCAACTGTTGACCGAGCCGGTTACCACCATTGAGGGTGGAACCTTTGTGGTGATTCCGTCACACGGTGATCTGCTCAAACTGGAGCGACGAGAAGAAGACCACAACCAGTTCGCGAACAATCTCAGGCTATTCCTCAACGAAATGGACGACCGATTTGATGTGGCCATAATTGACACCAATCCGAACCCTGATATCCGTGTGCTCGCCTCACTCGTGGTAGGCGATTTTGTGCTGTCTCCCATTCAATTGAACCAAGAGGCCGTCGACGGCATCGCCGCGTTGCGGGCGCAGGTCCTGAAGATACAAAGTACGCTGAATAAAGATCTCCGATTCATTGGGCTCCTCCCGAATCTTGTCGAGCCAACACCCTTTCAACGCGCGAATTTCGAACAACTCTGTACGGCGTTTGCCTCGTTGTTCATTCGACTGGAGGATGGGCGGATGGCCGCCATTCCCTCACGCACGGCCGTGGCGGAGGCGCAGGCGATGGGGGCACCGATCTGGACCTTGCAAAAAACCAGTTCACGCGAGGCGTGGCTGCATCTCAAACCGATCTTTCAGAAAGTGGCTCATACGATGGGGGTGATGGAATGAAAAAACCGATGATCGCAACGTTGGATCTCACGGCTCTAGATCGTACTGCACCGGCTCCGGCTCCCGATCCGATCGCGAAAGAGCGGACCGTGACGGCTGAAGTCTTGGGGCGTCCGCTTCAAATTCCGGTCAAGGACATTGATGAAGATCCGGCTCAGCCCCGCCAAGAATTCGACGCGGAGGGCATGGAGGAATTGGAGAGCAGCATCAGGCTGCACGGAGTCAAAACGCCCGTATCGATCCGTCCTCACCCAACCGAGCAAAAGCGATGGATCTTGAACTTTGGCGCGCGCCGGCTCAGGGCCTCCAAAGCCGTCGGGAAAAACACGATTCCCGCGTTTGTCGATCGATCGCATACCGACTACCAGCAAGTCATCGAGAATTTGCAGCGGGAAGATCTGAAGCCACGCGAGCTGGCGATGTTCATCAAGCGGAAGATGGACGAGGGGGAAAAACAGGCTCAAATTGCCGAACTTCTTGGAGTGAATCGGTCGATGGTGACCAATCATCTCGCGCTCATCGATCCACCGGCTTGCATCGAGGAAATTTACACGTCAGGGAAATGTCTCTCAGCGAAGACGCTCTACGATTTGCGGAATCTGCATAGGGAGTTTCCCAAGGAGGTCGAACGGTGGTGTGCCGCCGACCAGGAGATCACGCGTGCGACCGTGTCGGCGTTATCCGCCAAGCTCAGAGGCCCACAAAAACAGAAAGTTCCCCTGTCGAAAAATGAGCAGGGAAATGAGAAGCAGATGCCAAGTTCAGCGACAACGATGCCGTCGTTAATCGTTATCTTTCAGGATCGATCAGGGACGGTGGACCTGCAGCATGCCCCGCAGCAACCGAATCACCTGATCGTCAACTTTGCGGATGGCAAGCAAGAAGAAGTACCGGCTCGTCAATGTCAGATTGAGCAGATCATTTTCCAGTAGTTCCCCGTCATTCGTCCCTCTCTCCAATCAGAGACGGAGAGGGGGACGACCGGGAACCGCTCATTACATCAAGCCGCCACATCAGCTCCTGGTTTCTGGAATTTCCCATAGCCAATTTTAGCTATCACGCTGATCTCGCCATCGAGTCGCATGAGTTTGGCTGGGGGCGAGGTTGTTGGACATGTCCAACAACCTCCGTGCTGCCTCGTATCACTCGTCACGGACTAACTAGACTTGGGGCACGTCGACGACCCTGCTCGCTCTCCCGGTAAAACCTGTGTCTGCCCTGCGACTGTGGATCGGCTGCTAATCTGATGTTGTCTGTTTGAAGAGATGACATCTTGTTGGACATGTCCAACAAATACTCGGTCCCTTCGGACCATGATTGCGTCCTCACTGACTTAACCATGGCTGGGTATAGCAGGATAGGTTAGGTGAATTAGACTGCCATGAGCCTTAATGCGTTGAGATCCTGGCAGTCATTTTCAAGGTACCTATGTGGATGAATGGTACGATGAGATGTCGTACGGGGATTGATCTTCATGCTACCAACTGAATAGTGATTGTCATAGATGACACCGACCTTGTGGCTGGGTACCGTATGTACTGCTATCCTGCTCCCCTTGCAATGGAGACCACCTTCACGACAGGGTCCTGAGTGGACCGAGGAGGTGGCGAGATGGCAGAAGAACCCACTGAACCCATTGAGCGGTGGACGGCGAAGCGCCGTG